>CACYHN010000016.1 GCA_902774275.1 uncultured Bacteroidales bacterium | reverse complement strand
CGGGCACCCTTAGATACCTGCATGATAACCGGTGACTTGGTCTCGACTGCAGCCTGTACGATAGCCTGCATCTGCTCCATAGTGTTGAAATTGAATGCCGGGATAGCATATCCGCCCTTGACGGCTGCGGCAAACATTGCGCGGGTGTTTACAAGACCCAGTTCTTTGTAGCTTACCATAAATTGAAATTATTATGTGATTAATTAATAAACTCTGTTTCCAGAAATCGGACACAAAATTACATTCTTTGATAAGCTATCAAAAAAGTATAGATTAAAAAACAGTCAACTTTCACAAAGTTTAAACACATGTGCAGGAATCTGCTAACAAGACATTGCAATATAGACCTGTTCATCCTTGAATTTCTATAAAGACAGTACCCTTTTCCGGTTCCGTGACGGAACTGCTCATGCCCCTTACCATCATGAGTGAAAGTGAATCCTCACCTGTAGCGTCAAGTATGCAGCCTTCAGTATTCTCCTCACGGAAAAACATGGTAATTCCGGATGTTTTCTCACTGTACTCCAATGTCATCTTTACAGGACTGCCGAACGGCATTATCCCGCAAAGCATCTCTTCTGTTATATGCTCAACCTTATCGGTAACCTTTGTGCCGAGCCCGTATTTGCTGCAGAATGTATGGATTTTTCCAAACAACCCATACAGGTCAAAATATCTGTTTTCAAATACTGACTCAAGAGAGCGTATCCTGTTTATGAAAGCCCTTGTAGCAGGTTTACGGGGATTCTCAAAGATCTGTTCAGGAGTACCCTCCTCATAGACGATGCCGTCATTCAGGAACAGGATCCGCGTACTCACATCACGTACGAACTGCATCTCATGACTCACAATGCACATGGTCATCCCCTGGTTTGCCAGATGTCTGATAACGGCAAGGACTTCACTTACCATAGTAGGGTCCAAGGCCGATGTAGGCTCATCAAACAGTATTATCTCAGGTTCCATTGCCAGACAGCGGGCTATTGCCGCACGCTGTTTCTGACCGCCTGACAGTTCTCCCGGCAGGCAACCCGCCTTGTCATGAAGACCCACCATTCCAAGCAGCTCCATGCCCCTTTTTTCGGCCTCCTCACGGTTTTTCCCGAGCAGGGTCATGGGACACAAGGTAAGGTTATCCAGAATTGTAAGGTGCTCAAACAGGTTGAAGTTCTGGAACACCATACCCATCCTGCGCCGGATGAGGCTTATATCGGTCCTGCGGTCCAGAATATCCGTTCCGTCCACTTCAATCACTCCCGACGTAGGCTCCTCCAAGCGATTCAGGCAACGCAGCAGTGTACTCTTACCTGTACCGGAAGGGCCGATTATGGATACCACCTCACCTTTCTCTATATCACAGTTTATATCCCTCAACACCGTCAGTTCATCACCGCCTGGCGTTCTGAACACTTTCTTAAGATGCTTTACCTTAATCATAAATCTCTGCTTTTTGGAGTAAGCCGCCTTTCAAGAGCATTAAGTCCCCAGCCTGTCAGCCATGACAAAACAATGTAAACCACAGATACAAGAATGAGCGGAAAGAACGCATCAAGCGTACGTGCCCTTATTATATCGCTCGCCTTGGTCAAGTCAACCACCGCCACATAACCTACCACCGACGTCATTTTTATAAGCGCTATCACCTCGCCTTTCAATACCGGTATTATCCTGTTCAGGGCCTGAGGCAGGACAACCTTGCGGAATGTCTGGAATTTTCCTAATCCCAAGGCAAACCCGGCCTCCCATTGCCCCCTCTCTACACCCTCCATTCCGGTACGGAACACCTCACTGAAATATGCTCCATAATATAGCCCGAAACTCATTACTGTAACCCAGGTTCCGGTAATCCTGGATGAAGCGAATATCACATAGAACATAAGCATCAGAAGAACCAGCAACGGGATTCCGCGCAACAGGTCAATCACTATTCCCATAGGTGAACTTACCACCCGTTTTCTGCTCATGCGCATTCTGCACATCAGCACACCTGCCATAACCGCAGCCAATAACGAGAGAACTGAAATCTGAATGGTCACCCACAGCCCGTCTGCCATCAGTTTCCAACGTTGTTCCACCACCAGATTATTCTTGAAACTCTCTTTAATGCGATCCCACAAGCCGGCACGTTCAGTCATGCCAATGCCACCGTTACTCCTACATACGGCTGCGCCTCCACCTTCTACATACGGATCAGAAAAAAGGACTTGCCTGGCACGCTCCTCCGTCCTGCGCATGTGAGACAGTATGACATCGATCTTACCGGAGTTTAATGCAGGGATAAGGGCGCTGAAATCATATATCTCATAATCCACAGAATATCCGGCCGCATCACAGAACCTGTTGAACATATCCACCTCTATACCTGTGAGATAATTTTCCTTGAGGAACAGATACGGATAGGTAATGGTAATTCCAACGTGAAGCGATCTTCTGCCGGATTGTTTTTCATGTCTATGGACAAGCAATGAAGCATCGGCCATAGAATCAGAGGCCGTTTTCCATTCATTGAGCCATCTGTCATACTCTCCTGAAGACTTTGCGTCTCTCAGATAACCGTTGAACCGGGAGCAAAGCAGGGAATCATCCTTTCGGAATCCGGCGCAGGCAGTTCCCTTAAGTATATTGTCGAACTTTATTTCCAGACCGCGAGATTCAAGGCTCAGCATTCTGGCCTGAAACTGGTCTATGATACAGAAATCAGCCCTTCCCTTCTCCACTGCCACCAGAAGCTCACCCACTCCAAGCCTGATTACATCAACGCCGTCAATCTCTGAAAGCATGAGATCATAAGAGCTGCCCATTGACACTGCCACTCTGTACCCCTTAAGATCCTCAACGCCGTTTACCCCTGACAGGTCATGAGCCTTGCGCCCGGTACAGGAAACAAGACACAGTATTGCCGCAATCATAATCAAGTGCCATCTTCTCATATCTTACGGCTTTTAGGGGTGATTCTCTTCTCAAACAGGTCAAGCAATGCTCCCAGAATCAATGTAAGCAAGAGATAGACCGCAGCCACAAGAATCAGCGGGAAAAACGCATCAAAAGTACGTGAACGGATAAGGTCACCGGCCTTGGTCAGATCCACAATAGCCACATAACCTATAATTGAGGTACTCTTGACCAATGTTACCATCTGACCTTTATAGACAGGGATTATCTTTTTCAACGCTTGCGGCAGAATCACTTTTATGAATGTGCGCCACGGGGTGAGTCCCAGCGCAAAACCTGCCTCCCACTGCCCACGATTCACCCCCTCTATGCCTGATCGGAATATTTCACAGAAATATGCGCTGAAATAGAGAGTAAAACATACAATGGCGATCCATAAGGGAGACAATGCCACGTCAGCCAGAACCACATAGAACAAAAGCAGCAGCAAAACCAGCAACGGGATGGCACGCATCAGCTCCACATACCATTTTACTGAAGTCTTGGCCCAGTTCCGGGATCTCATTCTTATGGCACAAAGGAGTGCGCCCATTAAGGTTGCGAGCAGGATTGACCACAAAGAGACCTTCAGGGTATTGACCAGGCCGTCAGTCATCATCATCCAACGGTCCTCATACAGAAGGTTTGAATATATGCTCTCCCTAATTCCTGACATAACACATTCAATATCCGCTAAGTTAGCATTTATATCGCCTGCTTGTATATGTCACGCAAAAACTCCCGCAAACATTTTGCCATTACAACAAATAATCATACCTTTGCGCGCTGAAACCCCCATAGCATAGTTCCGCTTATATTCCGGCGGACATTTAATGGAGTAATTAAAAACAAAATAAGTTATGAAAAAAGGTATTCATCCCGAGAGCTATCGTCCTGTAGTATTCAAGGACATGTCAAACGGTGATTGCTTCCTGTCACGCTCTACCTGCGCTACCAAGGAGACAATCGAGTTTGAAGGTCAGACCTATCCCCTGATCAAGATTGAAATTTCAAACACTTCTCACCCGTTCTTTACCGGTAAGTCAAAGCTGGTAGATACCGCAGGACGCGTGGACAAGTTCATGAGCCGTTACGCAAAGAGCCGCGGAGGCAAATGATACCATTGGGGACAGACCCCTTTGGTACTGTTTTCAAGATAAAAGGTTCGGACAAAGCATCCGAACCTTTCTTTTTTCGCAAAAATGATACAAAAGGGGTCTGACCCCAATTGTATCATTTTACCATTTTGAAGCGTTTGCCGGTCCAGGTGTAACGCAGAGGTTCAGGCTTGATCCAGGTCTTGTAGCGCTCCGCATCCTCACCGATATAGTCCAATGAGGTGTAACGGAACTCAAGCGCACCTTCAACAGGGGTCACAGACTGTAGCCTGAGCATGGACAGTTTCTTGAAATAATCCAAAGAGTCAGCCTTAAGAGCCTCCTTGGTGAGATAGTCATCAAACTCAGGCATTTCAATCAACCCCTTGATCGGAACAGGCTTCCACTCTTCTGTATAGAACACTATGCGCGAATCAGGATAACGGGCTGTTACCGTGCGCACTATGCAGATAAGATTCTTGCCGTCCTTCTTCCTGAAAAGCGCCATATCCAGTTGTCCTGACTGTGAAGTCTTGACAGTAAGCATATTTTCCTTCAGTACAGTCATTTCACACTCACCACCCAGCCTGTTTTTCACTACGGCTTTCATCCCATAGTCCATGAAATCCAGAAAGTCCATACGTTCACTCTTGGTGATAGTAGGCATAATGGAATCAGGCATGTTTATGAACAACGTCCTCAAATCAGCCGCACTTGCCATCGTGTAACCAAGAACCAGCAGTAATATGACAGTAATTCTTTTCATATCAGTCTTTCAGATAAATGTCATCAGGATACTCTATCTTATTTAGGAACAACCCCTGAGCAGGAGCCGAGTCGCCAGCCTGGCAGCGATCCTTACTGAGTATTACGGATTTGAACTCATCAACAGTCATACGGTGACGCCCCACCTCCATCAGTGTCCCCACTATGGCGCGTACCATATTCCTGAGAAAACGGTCAGCCGTGATAGTAAACACCCATCGCACGTCAGACACTCTCTCCCACCCGGCTTCCGTAACATGACAGTCATTGGTCTTGGTATCAGTATGAAGCTTGCTGAAACTGGTAAAGTCAACTGTTGAAAGCAACAGCTTTGCCGCGCTGTTCATCAGCTCAAAGTCCGGCTCATTAAGCAGATACCAGGAATAGTTTCTTTGGAACGCGCTTTTGTCAAGTGTCACGTAGTATTTGTATGTCCTTGAAACGGCATCAAAACGGGCATGAGCATCGGGCCTGACAGGATAAACGCCGTGTACAGCTATATCAGGCGGAAGTATTCCGTTAAGCTTATGCTTGATCCATTCACAATCCTGACATTCCTCCAGGTCAAAATGCGCTATCATCTGGGCAGCATGAACGCCGGCATCAGTACGTCCGGCGCCGGTCACGTCAACCTTTTGGCGCAGGAACAGAGCCAGAGCCTCCTCCAAGGTCTGCTGCACTGAAGGCGAATGCGGCTGAATCTGCCATCCGCTGTAGGCAGTACCGTCAAACTCTATGTCAGCAAAGTATCTCATCAACGTTTCTGTCCAGCCAGATTCATAATATGTACCGATACAAGCGCGGCGGTCTCAGTACGCAGGCGCGACGGGCCCAATGAGATTGGCTTGAAACCAGCTTTCAGAGCCATATCTATCTCAGCAGGGCTGAAATCACCCTCCGGACCTATCAGCACGACAGCATCATGCCCCGGAACCACGGCGTCCTGCAACAGCACTTTACTGCCAGGCTCACAATGAGCAATAAATTTGTCACCCCTCAAACCACTCTCTATAAACGTGCGGAAAGAGGTCATTCCGTTAAGGACCGGGAGGGTAGCCTTCTGTGACTGTTTCATAGCCGATACGGCTATCTTCTCTATGCGTTCCATCTTGATGACATCACGCTCAGAGTGTTCTGTCTTAAGGAATGTAATCTCATCAACACCTATCTCAACGGCCTTCTCCACAAACCATTCATTGCGGTCCATCAGTTTGGTGGGAGCCATTGCAATATGCAGATGTCCGTTCCACAAAGGCTCCTGATGCTCCTCACTCTCGATATGGACTATACATCTTTTGCCCTGTGCCGCACTTATAACCGCATTATAGAACGAACCCTTTCCGTCTGTAATGCGCAGGCTGTCACCCTCTTTCATGCGCAACACACGCAGGCAATGCCCCGCCTCCTCCTGAGGCAGTTCCATATCACTCTTTATGTCAGGACAGTAGAATAACCACATAATGGTTCAGATAAGGTCAGAATCCGTTTCATCACTATGGCTGCGGCTGTTTATCTCATCCCTCAACCTTGCAGCAAACTCATAGTTCTCATTGGCAACCGCCTGAGCCATAGCCTCCTTAAGCACCTTGGTGCTGGCCGTTGCAATGGGAAGTGAGTATGCACCGTTTGACTCCAGGCGAACGCAGTTACGTTCCAGCAGTTCCTCCTCTATGTAAACAGGCACGCCCGTACGTACCGCCAGGGCAAGCGCATCCGATGTGCGGCTGTCAACATACGTAACGTTTCCGTCACGCTCAATATAAATATGTGAGTAGAAAATACCGCCTTTAATCCTATATATGTCAACCTCTATAAGGGACCCGTCAAATGATTTAAGTGTCTTAAGATAAAGGTCATAAATACCCGGACGGGGCATCTTGTGGTGATAAAGGCTTATGGCTATGGCCTGTGCCTCAAGCGGCCCCACAAGCACCGGCAGGCAACGTGTACCCCCTTTCTCGCGGAGCAATGTCACAAGTGCGAAATCTGACGGCAACCTGTTCAGAATCTCGCCCACCTCCATCTCTATCTTGGATTTCTTCTCCATACTCATGCAAAAATACTAAAAAGCAGTCAAACGCAGAAAACGAGTTGTCGTCACGACAACTCGCTTTCAAATTAAATCTAATACCATGAAAAACACGTAGCAAAGATATGTGATTAATTTATATACATTCCTTATTCAGAATAAAAATCTTGCCATTTAACATCTTTTCACATTATTCCACAGAGAGCACAAGGCCTTTCAGATACTCTCCTTCGGGGTGGAATATATTGATTGGATGATCGGCAGGCTGATGTAACTGATACAGAATCTTTACACTACGACCTGCTTGAGCCGCAGCCGTAAAGACTGCCATACGGAACTGATCCTTGGTTACCACCTGTGAACAGGAGAATGTAAAAAGTATGCCACCGGGCTGAATCTTTTCAAAAGCCTTCTGATTAAGACGGCGATAGCCTATCAAAGCATGCTTGAGTGCATCCTTATGCTTGGCAAATGCGGGCGGATCCAATATAATAAGGTCATATATGGGCTCCATGCGGTCCAGATACTTGAAAGCATCCTCAGCAAATGCAGCGTGACGGTCATCACCGGGAAAGTTATCCTTTACGCCACCTGATGTAAGCTCAATGGCACGTGCGGAACTATCAACTGAATGCACCAGTTTGGCACCGCCTCTGAGTGCCGCAAGCGAGAATCCGCCTGTATAGCAGAACATATTCAACACGCTGCGTCCTTTAGCGTATCTTTCAAGAAGCGCCCTATTCTCACGCTGGTCAATAAACAGACCTGTTTTCTGGCCGTTGATCCAATCCACAGGCATCTTCATGCCGTATTCCAGCGGAGTGTCATCAGAAGGACCGCCCCATATATATCCGTTGCCGCGGTCAATATCGGCCTTGAACGGAAGCGTTGTCTCTGACTTATAGAAAATACCGCTTATGGAGCTGCCCATAACCTCGCGCAGAGCATCAGCTATGGCCTCGCGGTCACAATGCATACCTACTGAATGGGCCTGCATTACGGCAGTGCGGCCATATATGTCTATAACCAATCCAGGCAGATTGTCACCTTCACCGTGTACAAGACGATAAATATTATGGTCCGTACGGTCCGTAAGGCCAAGTGAACGGCGCATTTCAAATGCAACAGAGAGTCTTTTTAACCAGAAAGCATGGTCAATCGGCTCATTCCTGAAAGAAAGCACACGCACGGCAATGCTGCCCACCTGTATATGGCCCACGGCTATCCACTCACCGTCACGGGTATAGACCTCTACCACGTCACCCTCCTCAGGCGAGCCTTCAATACTGGCTATGGCACCTGAGAAAATCCAGGGATGAAAACGTCTGAGTGACTCCTCCTTACCCTTCTTCAGTATTACTCTCTTCTGCATATTTCCTTATTAACACGTAATCACCGGACTTCTTGAGATCCATAACATAATGATATATCCTAAGACAAGCCCAGGCATCGAGTGCAGCATACTGCCTCTGGCTCTCAGTAAGATTCTCTATCTCCCAGTTGCTCAGTTGCTGGTTCTTGGAGATGCGCTCACCGAACAGCAGACCATACATCTTTTGTAATCCTTTTTCTTCAATACCCATACCTCCGCACAACTCCTGCAGCTCTACGAAACCGGCCGGTTTCAGCTCACGTCGGCTGGCAAGCGAATTGAAATCATCCTTTACTGAAAGCCCCACCTTAATTATATCAGAATCCGTAAGAAAATCAGCCACACAATCCGGAATGCCCATTTTATTAAGGCGAAACAGATAGGCTATGTCATTTGTGGAGAGTTGTAGCAAAGCTATCTTATGACCCAGCCCTTTAGTGAAGGAAGGACGTGTTTCAGTATCAAAGCCCACAATCTTATGTGTACGGAGAATTTCAATGGCTTTCTGAGCTTTATCCTCAGTGTCTATCTCCTCTATTATGCCATTGAAAACCGCTCTCGGCTTGTCGGTCAGTTCAGATTTGTCTATCTTGTTAGGTATTTCAATCATAAAGTGATGGATTGTCAAGATTCTGGTCAATATTGTATCTGACATTGTGCACGGCACGCAGGGTATTGGTCAGTGTCTGCCCCCAATAAGTGCGGAAGCCCTCAGCACATACGGCCACAGCCTCTTCCATGACCTCATCCAGACCGCTGCGGTACGAATGTACAAAGTTCTTGAGGGCCTGATAGATATCAGCCATATCTTCCGATATGCACCTGCGTACCGGAGTGTCACTGTATTTCATATCCTCCACAAAAACCTCAAGATAATCATCGTTTTCAGCGAACTTTTCACTGAGCATCTGCCTAATGGCATCATAATCGGGCTCTGTGACCACCTCTTCCAGATAGAGACCCTCAGGCTCCGTCTCAGCAAGCATTGCAGCCTTGAGATATACCAATGGCAGCAACTTGCAGAGCACGTCAACCACCCTTGAAGGTTCCTTGTCATAGACCTGTTCCAGGAAGGCGCAGTACTCAGCTGCAACTGTCACGAATTCAACCGTATTCTTGTCAAATGCCGTCTGTTTTCCCATATCGTTCCGTTACGGATTGCAAAATTACTCACAAATCGCCGATAAGCCTGCCCTATTTTTAATTTTTTATTATAACAAAAAGTTGCTACCTTTGCAGATTAAGCGCAAATACGGCTTTTTCATACTATATGAGCATCTCAAACAAAGATACAAAACCCCGCACAGGGACCCAGAAACCTGAATGGAAATTCAGCCTGTCAAGCATATCAGACACGTTCCGCAACGAGACATTCCTCTTTACCAGCGGAGCTGTGCTGACAATCATAGCCATTTTCATTCTGGTGGCATACATTTCATTCCTTTTCAACGGAGGGACTGACCAGAGCGCAGTCATGAACGGCGCCGCTGAGATTGAGAACAGCACCGGCGTACTGGGTGCCAGGGCATCGGAATTCATCGTTAACGGATGGTTCGGGTTCTCATCAGTGCTCATACCTGTATTCCTGGCCGTATGCGGTCTGAACATGATGCGCATAACACACTTCAAGCTATTCCGATGGTTTATCAGCTGCGCATTTCTGATGGTCTGGACATCTGTTTTCCTGCAGTTCATGCTATCTCCCATCATGCAGAACTCCTTCATAATACCGGGAGGATGTCACGGAATGAACGCCACCAATTTTCTGCGCGGTTACATCGGTGTGCCGGGACTGTTGCTTTTGCTCATACTCACCATGCTTATTTTCTGCATCTATCTCACACGCCGTACCATTGAGGTGATACGCGGCGGTGCAGCCCGCATGAAACGCAGCATGCGCAGGCGTGAAAAAGTTTCACAGCCCATTGAGCAGGATGAGGCCGATGCCGATGAAGCCGATACTTATGCCCCGCAGGCAGTTGACAGCAAGGAGCCGGATGATGACCCATACGCCCCTGCTCCTGATTTCCTGGCTGCCGATGAGGAACCGCAAAAGCCCAGGAAGCCTGCCAAACCCGTAGCAACTGAAAAACCGCAGGATCCTGCTGAGGATATAGAGATGACCATAACAACAGCTGAGGAAGATGAGAAGGCAGAAGGCAAGCTACAGGAGCCGTATGACCCGCGTCTGGACCTTTCACACTACAAGTTCCCCACCCTGGACCTGCTCAAGCATTATGACAATGACGCTCCCGCCATTGACAAGGAAGAGCAGGAGGCCAACAAGAACCGCATCATCAAGGTGCTGCTGGATTTCGGCATAGAGATTGAAACAATCAACGCCACCGTAGGCCCTACCATCACCCTGTATGAGATAACCCCTGCCGCCGGCGTACGTATTTCAAAGATACGTAACCTTGAGGCCGATATAGCCCTGAGCCTTGCAGCCTTAGGAATACGTATCATCGCCCCTATCCCAGGCAAGGGCACAATAGGTATAGAGGTACCGAACGCCAAACCCGTCATGGTATCCATGGAATCCATCCTCAACAGCAAGAAGTTTGCCGAGAGCAAGATGGAACTCCCCGTGGCTCTGGGCCGTACCATCACCAATGAGGTCTTCATGTTTGACCTTGCCAAGATGCCTCACCTGCTTGTAGCCGGTGCCACCGGTCAGGGTAAGTCAGTAGGTCTGAACGCTGTGATTACATCCTTGCTCTACAAGAAACATCCGGCAGAACTCAAGCTCGTAATGGTTGACCCCAAAATGGTTGAGTTCAGCATCTACGCCCCCATAATCAAGCATTTCCTGGCCAAGATGCCCGATGAGACCGATGCCATCATAACCGATACCACAAAGGTAATACATACCCTCAAGTCACTCTGCATAGAGATGGACAGCCGCTATGAACTGCTCAAGGAGGCCAATGTACGCTCCGTCATTGAGTATAACAACATGTTCAAGGACCGCCGTCTCAACCCGGAGAAGGGGCATCGTTACCTGCCTTACATCGTAGTGGTGATTGATGAGTTCGGTGACCTTATCATGACCGCAGGCAAGGACATCGAGATGCCTATAGCACGTATAGCCCAAAAGGCCCGCGCCGTAGGTATTCACATGATAATAGCCACACAGCGTCCTACCACCAATATCATAACCGGTACCATCAAGGCCAACTTCCCGGCACGTATGGCATTCCGCGTAAGCTCCATGATTGACTCCCGCACCATTCTTGACCGTCCGGGCGCCAACCAGCTGATAGGTCGCGGTGACCTTCTGTTCCTGTCAGGCAGTGACCCGGTACGCGTACAGTGCGCATTCGTGGATACCCCTGAGGTGAACGCCATCTGCCAGTACATTAGCCGTCAGCAGGGATACACTGAGGCTTATCCGCTGCCTGAGTATGTTGATGAAAATGAAAGCGGAGGCATGGACAGCGGCGTTGAGATGGGCAAGTTTGACCCAATGTTCGCTGAGGCCGCACGCCTTATCGTCGTCAACCAGTCTGGCTCTACATCACTGATACAGCGCAAGTTCGCAATCGGTTACAACCGTGCAGGCCGTCTTATGGACCAGCTTGAGGCTGTAGGCATAGTGGGCAAGGCCGATGGCAGCAAGCCGCGCCCGGTTCTGGTAGCCGATGAAGTCCAGCTGGACCGCATACTTGAAACCTACAACATCCAGTAAATCATGCGCAGGTACCTGTCTATCATACTGGCACTTATAACCATACTGCCCTTATCGGCCCAAAACAGTGCCGATAAGCTGTTGCAGAAAACCGTATCTAAGTTGGAGAAAGACGGCGCCATATCCATGACACTTGATGCAGAGGTAAAGAGTGACAACGGAACTGACCGGATAGACATTATTCTTAAAATGTCAGGTACAAGTTTCTTTGTCCAGGAGGATGATAATCTGATGTGGTTTGACGGCAAGACCCTGTGGCGCGGAAATGATTTCGGTTCAGGGATAGAGGAGATTTATATCACGGAGCCCACCCCTGAGGAGAAAGCCCGATATGATATCATCAACCTGCTCGGCAAGCATCAGGGATTCAGCGTAAGCGGCAACGGTACAGACACCTTTATCCTTACCGCCTCAAATGCCGAGCGCAGCGTAGAGGGAATCCGCACCGTAACCGCCAAGGTTGACCCTAAGACATACGTTCTCAAGACCATCAGCATAGACTTTGCAGAGGAACTGGGTAACATCTCAGCAACCGTTATGGTCAATGAATACAAGCCCGGCCAGAAATTTGACAAAAAGGTATTCACCTGCCCTGTCAAGGATTACAAGGATGCTGAGATCATTGATTTGAGATAAAACAGAAAAACAATATATGGAAAGAGTAAAATGCCTTATCATCGGATCCGGACCTGCCGGATTCACCGCAGCTATCTATGCGTCACGCGCCAACCTGAGCCCGGTGCTCTATGAGGGCCCGCAGTCAGGCGGCCAGCTCATAACCACAACAGTAGTGGAGAATTTCCCCGGCTATCCCCAGGGTGTGAGCGGCTACGATATGATGGAGGATATGCGCGCCCAGGCCGCACGGTTTGGAGCAACCATCCGCATGGGCATAGTCACCGCCGTTGATTTCAGTGCAGCCCCCTACACTGTCACCATAGATGACGGCACACAGTTGCAGGCAGACACCGTTATCATATCAACAGGTGCATCGGCCAAGTATCTTGGTCTGGAGGATGAGAAGAAATATGCCGGACGCGGAGTAAGCGCCTGTGCCACCTGTGACGGATTCTTCTTCCGCAAGAAGGTTGTGGCTGTGGTAGGCGGCGGCGATACCGCCTGCGAGGAGGCATCATATCTGGCCACACTTGCCAGCAAGGTCTATCTGATAGTCCGTAAGAACTACCTGCGCGCCAGTGAGATAATGCAGAAACGTGTACTTGAGAACCCCAAGATAGAGGTCCTGTTCGGCCATAACACGGAAGGCCTCACCGGTGACAGCAAGGTACAGGGCATCAAGCTGGTCAAGGACCTGGGCCTGCCCACTGAGGAGCATTATGAGCGTGAGATTGACGGATTCTTCCTGGCCATAGGCCACAAGCCTAACTCAGATGTGTTCAAGCCCTGGGTTGAGACCGATGAAAACGGTTATATCAAGACCGCAAACGGTACTCCCGTCACCAATGTGCCAGGCGTCTTTGCCGCAGGCGATGTGGCTGATCCCGTATATCGTCAGGCCATCTGTGCCGCTGCCAGCGGATGCAAGGCCGCAATGGAGGCAGAAAAATATTTAAACAAATAACCCTAATCCGATAATAACAGTTACAAGATGAAGATTTCAGAGATTCTTGCCAAGAAGAAGACCTTATCATTTGAGATTTTCCCTCCCAAGAGAGAGGAAGATACTTTCACTCTTATTGACAAGACTATCAAGAAGCTGGCAAGTTACAAGCCAGACTATATGAGTGTCACCTACGGAGCTCTGGGCAATACCCTCAGCAACACCGCCATGATAGCCAAGACCATCAAGGAGAACACTGACGCACAGCCCTTGGCCCACCTCACCTGCGTGGCATCCACCTGTGAAAAAGTTGACAGCGTTTGCGATGAGCTCAGTTCATACGGTGTGGAGAACATACTCACCCTGCGCGGTGACATACCCAAGGACACCACTACCCCCATATTCTCAGATTTCAAGCATGCCAGTGACCTGGCATCATACATAAAGGCCAAGTATAACGGTAAGTTCGGAATGGCAGGAGCCTGCTACCCCGAGAAACATCCTGAGGCAGACAGCATATCTACAGACATCGAGTTCATGAAGATCAAGCAGGATTCCGGCATGGAGTTCTTTGACAGCCAGCTCTTCTTTGACAATGAGGTATTCTACCACTTTCTTCTCAAAGCCCGCAAGGCCGGCATCACCGCACCCATCATTCCGGGTATCATGCCTGTAACAAGTTACTCTCAGATAGACCGCATGATGCAGGTTACCGGTTGCAAGGTACCTCTCAAGCTGCTCAACCAGTTTGACCGCTACAAGGATGACAAGGCAGCCATTGAGGAGATAGGCCTCATCTTTACAAGCTATCAGATTCTTGACCTTATGGCCAATGACGTTGACGGAATACACATCTACTCCATGAACAAGAGCGGATTCATAAGCAAGCTTATGGACAACATAGGCTACGTAGCATCAGGATTCTTTAAATAACCACGAAAACTGCAGAATGATTATAGACAAGATACAGATATTTGACGGAGCGCAGGGTACTGTGCTTGCCGATGCTCATCCCCATGAACCCGGAGATGAAGGCAAGCCCAAGCACAACGGCGTGGCCGTCCTCAACCTTACAAACCCGGCACGTGTGCAGAAGATGCACACTGACTACCTAGAGGCCGGGGCCCAATACATTACCTGTAACTCTTTTGAGCTGAACCCTGCCAAGTGGCAGTCAAAA
Organism: uncultured Bacteroidales bacterium; assembly: GCA_902774275.1. Lineage (GTDB taxonomy): Bacteria > Bacteroidota > Bacteroidia > Bacteroidales > Bacteroidaceae > Colenecus. The sequence goes on along the minus strand of CACYHN010000016.1, from coordinate 19,454 downwards.
GAATATACATGGCAGGAGATAGCCGATGCAGCCATCAAAAACGCACGTACAGCTGTGGGCAACCGCGCTAAGGTGATGTTTGATGTCTCCACATCAGGCCAACTCATGGAGCCTGTAGGTCCGTTCACCTTTGAGCAGGCATATGACAATTTCCGTCAGGTGGCTGAATATACATGGGAACGCGTTGACGGCTTCCTCTTAGAGACATTCAGTGACCTTTATGAACTGCGTGCCGCAATCCTGGCCATTCGTGACGTATGCAGTAAGCCCATATTCGCCACCATGACTTTTGATGAGCAGGCCCGCACGCTCACCGGTTCCACACCTGAGATAGTTGCCCTGACCCTTTCCTCACTCGGTGTCGATGCGCTTGGCGTAAACTGCTCAACCAATCCTGCCGGAGTGATTGAGGTGGTACGCCGCATGAAACCATTTGCCAACTGCCCCATCCTGGCCCAGCCCAACAAGGGCCTGCCTGAGATGCGTAACGGTGAGGTTGTATACAACTGGTCCGATGAGCAGTTTGCCGCTGCTGCCAAGGACCTGATTGAGGCCGGTGCCGACATCATAGGCGGATGCTGCGGTTCATCGCCCTCAACCATCAAGGCCATATCGGTTTATAAAGGACAGCCTGCACCCGGTATTTCAAAGCCGGACGGCACATATATATGTTCATCAACTATACTGCTCCGCCTTGAGAAAGGTCTCATATGCGGTGAGCGCCTTAATCCAACAGGTAAGAAAAAGCTCAAGGCTGCCCTTGCTGAGGGTAATTTTGAGTACCTGCAGCATGAGGCACTTGCACAGAAGGATGCCGGAGCAGATTTTCTGGACCTGAACTGCGGAGTACCCAACTCTGATGAAAAGGCACTCCTGTGCCAGGCTGTACGTAAGGTTCAGGAGGTTTGTGACCTGCCCCTGCAGCTTGACTCATCCAATCCGGATGCCATCCAGGCGGCCATACGCCTCTATAACGGTGTACCTATGATCAACTCCGTAAACGGAGCAGAAGAATCCATGTCACGCCTGCTGCCCATCATAGCCCGTTATCAGGCACCGTCTGTTACCCTACCGCTTGATGAGCGCGGAGTACCTGAAACCACCGAATCCCGCATAGATATAGCCAAGAGCATTATCAAACGTGCCGAGAGCATGGGTATTGACCGCCGTCTGCTGGTATTTGACGGACTTGTCATGGCCATATCATCAAACCAGCAGTACGCCAAGATAACCATCAATACACTCACAGAACTAAAGAAACTTGGTGTGCTCACCACCGTAGGTCTGTCAAACGTATCGTTCGGACTGCCGGAGCGCGGCACATTGAACCGCAACTTCCTGGCTATGGCCTTTATGGGTGGTCTGGATATGCCTATCATGAACCCGCTTGACCATGATACGGTGGCAACCGTACGTGCCAGCATGGCACTCACAGGCAATGACCCCGGCTGTTCAGGATTCATATACTTCAACACCCAGGCACAGGAGGAACAGACCGTTGACAACCTGTTCAACGCCGTTGCACAAGGTCTCAAGGACCGTGTCAAGGAGTGTCTGGAACGTGAGCTCCCCGAGTTGGGCAAGGATCGTGTAATAAATGAGATACTCATACCTGCCTTGGGTGATGTAGGCGCCAAGTTTGCCCGCAATGAGGTATTCATGCCTCAGCTTATCCGATCAGCCGAGGCCGCCAAGCTGGCATTTGCCGTAATATCCGAGCAATTCAGCACCAAGGGTGATGATGAACCTGCCAAGGGACATCTGGTAATCGCCACCGTAAAGGGTGATGTCCACGACATAGGCAAGAACATTGTGAAAGTAGTGGTACAGAGTCACGGATTCACCGTAACTGACCTGGGCAAGGATGTACCCAAGGAGACTGTTCTTGAGGCTGCTCTGAATGAGAAGCCCAATGCCGTTGGATTGAGTGCCCTTATGACCACCACCGTGGATTCCATGAAGGAAACCATAGAACATCTGCGTGCCAACGGCATCACCTGTCCCATCATCGTGGGCGGAGCGGTGATGACCCCCGATATAGCAAGTGCCATAGGCGCCACCTACTACTCAAAAGATGCGTTGGAGACAGCACATCTCATGCAGCAGATATGTTTGCAATGAATTGATTCTATTACGTTTATACTTGCATCGCAATAGTTTTTTTCACCTAATAATAAACCTACATTATGAACAAAAAAAATTTTCTTAAGACACGCAGCAGGTCAATCCTTACTCTGCTTGTCCTGTTTGTTTGCACATCAGTTTTTGCACAGTCCATTGAGACCGATCCGCTGGTCAAGGCCATGCGTGAGGAGCTTAACTACAATCTGGAGCAGCTGAAACAAAAGCCCATTCCTGCCTATCACATGTCAATCAGGCTGAATGACACCTATCAGGCCCAGGTTAGCAGTAATTTCGGAATCTCAATCGTAACAGAGGACCGCAGCCGTGTACTTACCCCCCAGGTTCGCGTTGGTTCGCCTGAGGTTGACAACTTCAAGTTTGAGAGCCAGAGCCGTAACCGCAACAGCTACAGTTCATCAACACAGGGCGTACGTGTCCCGTTCACTGACGGAGCCATCATGGCTGTCCGCCAGGGTATCTGGAGTGAGACCATGAACCGTTACAGCATCGCTGTAAACAACTACAACGATGCCCTCTCACAGATGAGGACCAACGCCGACAACGAGGATAAGGCCCCCTGTTTCAGTGATGCACCCATAGAACAGTATTATGAGCAGCCGCTGCCACAATCAGCATATACATTTGACCGCAAGTACTGGGAGGAGCGCATGGACCGCATCTCATCAGTATTCAAGGAGTGCCCCCAGCTTGAACAAGGTACCGCAAACATAGTATATACGGTAGAACGCATCTACGTCCTCACATCCGATGGATCTACAGTAGTTCAGAACCGAAAGAACGTACGTCTTATGCTTAACGCCGTAATACGTGCCACTGACGGTATGACCTGCCCGCTCTATAAAGACTGGTTCTCATATTCACTTGATGACCTGCCATCCGATGAGGTACTGATTGAAACCGTAAAAGACCTTATTCAGCGTCTGCTGGCTCTGCGTGAGGCACCTATTGCCGAGCCTTATGCCGGCCCGGCCATCATGTCGGGATCTGCCAGCGGCGTATTCTTCCATGAGATATTCGGCCATCGTCTTGAGGCTCACCGCATGAAAAGCGGAGGCCAGACATTCAAGAAGCTGGTTGGTGAGCTGGTTCTGCCCGAGGGCTTCCAGGTATATGACGACCCCACCCTTGACAACTACGCAGGTACATCACTCTACGGCCATTACAATTATGATGACGAGGGCGTCAAGGCCGAGCGTGTACAGTGCGTAAAAGACGGAGTCCTGACCAATTTCCTTGTTGACCGCACTCCCATAGATGGATTCGGCAAGAGCAACGGACACGGACGTGCTGCTGCCGGTTATGATGCCGTATCACGTCAGTCAAACCTGCTGATCGAAACCAATAACCCTTATACTGATGAGCAACTGCGCCAGATGCTCATCAAGGCTGTCAAGGAAGAGAAAAAGGAGTACGGATACTATTTCCGTACAGCTACCAGCGGCCTCACATATCTGGGTGACGGTGGCTCGATCAACTCATTCAATGTTGACCCGGTGGAGGTTTACCGCGTGTATGCCGACGGTCGTCCCGATGAGCTCGTACGCGGCGTGACCCTTATCGGAACACCTCTTGCCATGTTCTCAGGCATAGCAGCAGGTGGTGAGACACCTCATGTATTCACCGGCAACTGCGGTGCAGAGTCAGGTTGGGTTCCCGTAACCGCAATCTCACCCATGATATATATCAAGAAGGTTGAGACACAGCGCTCAGAGGTTGGTTATGACCTACCCCAGTATCTTGACAGACCTGGGTACACCAATTTCAAGGGCAGTGACCAGGAAGTCATATTCAAAGCCATGAAGGATGAGATGGACCGTTCCATGACAGACCTCAAGGCCGATGGCCAGGAACCGCCCTTCTATGCTGACTACAGAGTCAACGTAACCAAGTCACTTGAGCTGAGCTCAGTTCTTGGCGGACTTGTAAGTAGCACCTACAACCCCATCGTGGTAACCGGTTCACTTAACTGGCAGGTAGGTGACAGCATATGCTCCAACAGCCCCATGACCATGTCCATGAGTATGGGTAACAGGGTTGACTATGACGGTATCAGAAACATCCTCTGGCAGGCTGGAGACTACATCTATAAGAATGCCATCAGGACCTACACCCAGAAAGAGGGTGCCCTAAAGAACAATCCCAAGCCCGAATCTGAGGCTGGACTCCCCGAGATTATTTCACTGCCCGGAGGAGAGTATATATATGAGAGTGTTCAGAACGTACAGATAGACCGTGCCAAGCTTGAAGAACTTGTAAACAAACTGTCTGCAATCTACCTGGATTATCCTCAGCTCTACAAGACCAATGTTGAACTTGGCATACAGTATACGGATGTTTACCGTCTCAATTCAGAGGGCCTCAAGATACGCATGCCTTACACCCCCGGCTATATAGAGACTGTTGTTTCTATCAGGAACGCTGACGGCGTTGAACTGACAGAAAACTATGACATCCCGTTTGATGCCAGGGATTATGATGCCGACAAGATAGCCGCAAACATCCGTGAATTTGCTGATGCAATGGTTAAAAAGAGCAATGCCGAGACCGTTGACGATTTCTACATCGGCCCCATCCTATTGGAGAAACAGGCCGTATCGGAATCATTCCACACCATCGTCAAGAATTACGGAACTGCACGCAACACATGGGATCTGTATGCAAGCCTGTACCGTTACACTACAAGTTCACAAACCAGTCTTACAGGTTATCAGCTTCTTGGCAAGCGGTTCCTTGATACCAAACTGAGCATACACCTCTACTCCAACCTCAAGGAGTACAAGGGCAAGAAGATAGCCGGAGCCTATGATGTTGACTTTGACGGTGTCAAACCCGATCCTGACTTTGTAATGGTTGAGAACGGTATGCTCAAGAGACTCATCGGCGGACGTTATCCTGCTGCCGGTGCGCCCCGTGCTACCGGTCATGCAATGATCCAGGATTATTCAACTGTTGGCAACAACAAGATGAGCATCATGCATGTTACCTGCAGCAAGACCATTCCGCAGTCCAAGATCAAGGCACGTCTCATATCTGAGGCCAAGAAAGCCGGTCTGGACCACACATACATGCTGCGTAACATAGAGTACAACTGCTATATCCTGACCCGCATTGATGTCAAGACAGGCCAGGAGACCATCATCAATGCAGATATACCTGCCTTTGAGCGCCGTGAGCTGATGCATGTCATCACTGCATCCAAGGAGGAGGAGATTCAGAGCTCAATATTCAACGGCAATACCCTGTCCACAATGATTGCACCTGAGTCCATGATCCTGGAGTCTGTAGAGATGAACATCAAGAAACCCACCAAGGCCCAGGAGTTCCAGCTCACAAACCCGGCCTGGAGATAAAAAACAATGGAGAAGCTTTGGAACGCAAACTACATAAAAATATGGACTGTAAACTTTCTGGTCCACTTCTCCTTTATGCTTATCGTTCCACTGCTTCCTCTTTACCTTAGCGAGACATTCGGTGCCACCAAGGATACCATCGGTATGGTGCTTACCGGATACTCCATAATGGCACTGACGGTACGTCCGTTCAGTGGCTTTCTGGTTGACAGTTTCCCGCGGAAGACCGTATTGGTCATCTGCGGGGCTCTGTTTTTCAGCATATTTGCAGGCTATCTGGCAGCAGGCTCGTTGGCAGCGTTCGCCATATTCCGTACCATTCACGGTGCCCCGTTCGGTGCAACTACGGTTGCGGCCAGCACCGTAGCCATTGATGTTGTACCGTCTTCACGCCGCGGCGAGGCCATAGGTTACTACGGACTTAGCAACAACCTGGCAATGGCTCTTGGCCCGGCCTTGGCAATAATTCTGCTTGAGGCGTTTGGCGGCAGCTACAAGGCTCTGTTCTGGGTTTCGCTTGCCGCATCATTCATAGGACTGCTTCTGGAAATATCAATACGCCTGCCCAAGCGTGATTTCGTACCTGAAAAGAAAGTGCTCTCACTGGACCGTTTCTTTCTGCTTGACGGCTGGCGTGAAGCCATTGGCATAGCATGCTTTGCTTTCAGCTACGGAATACTCTCCACCTACGTGGCCATTTACGGCAAGGAGGAGCTTGGCATCACCGGTGGAACGGGCCTGTTCTTTGGATTATGCGCCATAGGCCTTATCCTGTCAAGGCTTACTGGAGCACGCTATCTGCGTGACGGAAAGGTATCACGCAACGCCTCCATGGGTATGTGCGTATCACTGGTAGGCTATTTCCTTTTTGCAGCCCTACACAATCCTATAGGCTATTACGGAGCCGCACTTATAATAGGCCTGGGCAACGGGCACATGTACCCCGCCTTCCAGACCATGTTCATCAACCTGGCCCCCAACTCGCAGCGCGGAACCGCAAACTCCTCAATCCTCACCTCATGGGATGCAGGCGTAGGCTTAGGCGTGCTCATAGGCGGTCTCTGCGCTGAATACATGGGCTATCACAGCTCATTCTGGGCCTCCTGGATTGTAAACCTCTTTGGAGTAATCTTTTACTTCCTCTCTATCCGGCGGCATTTTGAGTCCAACAAACTTAGATAGAAAAAAGGGGACGGTTGAACCGCCCCCTTTTTTATTCACTCTTGATCACATCGGCCGGATTCTCACGGGCGGTGGTGAGCACGCGGTTGAGAACCGTGGCCACAATGACCATAACAGTGAAGGCAAGCACGGAGAGATATATCCACCAGCTGATTGTAGCCTGATAGTAGAACTGCTGCAGCCAGCGATGCATCACTATGAAGCCCGATGCAAACGCTACGGCTGATGACACAAGGAATATCACACCGTATTCTCTGGCAAAGATGCTGAGAATGTCCCTGACTTTTGCTCCGTGAGCCTTGCGGATGGCAATCTCACGTTTGCGCTCGGTACAGGTAAGGGTTATCTGTGACCATATTCCGAACAGTGCTATTAGGATACTTGTCATGCATAGTATCAGGAGCAGGGTTGAAAGGTTCTTGTCTTTGGAGAGATGCTCAAAGAAACTCTCTTCAGGATAAATTATCTCATACTTAAGAGACAGTCCGTCAAACAGTTCCTTAAGTGATGCCTCCAGCTCCTTCCTGCTGTTGTGGAGGTAATTAACTGACAGGACACCGTCTATACTGCCACCTCCCCTGTTTTCACCATAAGAGAACTCATCTATGAGATATTTGTTATGGAATCCGCACAAAATGATGTATGGAGGGATGTCATCAAAGTTATAGCGATGTATGTTCTTGATTACGGCCATTACCTTGAACGGCATCTTATTGACACTTGTATTGTCTATACTCAGATACACTTCAGGCTTATCTTCCAATTTGTCCCCTCCTATTGCTTTGAACAGGTTATCGGTCATGACAATCTCGTCATCCTTAAGACCCTCCTCCGGAATGGAACCCTGCAGTATGGTCAGACCCAGTCTGTCAGTCATCCCCGGATATATCAGATCAAAAACGTCCGGGAACAGAGGTTCTGTCATCTCCTCAGTTGGAGTTATGAATGTGGCGTTGTTGTAAGGCGGCCTGGAGATATCGGCATAGTTCAAAAATACGCCCGTGATACATGGTATGGCCTCAATCTTCTCCTTAAGTCCGTATTTGTTCTGGAGTTTATCTAGATAGATGTCACCCCATTCAGGGCGCTCACCCACATATCTGAAAGTTCCATTACCAAAATATTCCTTCTCCACCTCCGGCTGCTTGATATTTATGATGGCAACATCCTTTTTCTTAGTGCCCCAATTGATATTCCGCATATAGCTGAACTGATTATACATCACAATCAGGGCAAACATGAACATCACGCCTGATGTTATCTGAATACCGATGCTTATCTTACGGAAAGTATCGTTCCTCTGTCGGCTTAACCCGGACTGCATGGTGTTCCTGTTGGTGATGAGCACTTCTATCAGACTGATAATTATTGAGACGGTTATTACTGCCAACATGATGATTATGCTCCCTTTAAGGTAGTAGGAATCAGTCATACCGATGCCTGCCAACTGCATATATGAGTTCTTCAGCACCAAAACGGTAAACAACCCGAAGAAAAGTGCAATCAACACCGGTATGGCACTTTCTATTATCATCTGCAAGGCAATCTTCAAAGTCGATGCGCCATTAACCTTACGCAGTATTATCTCACGGCGTCTGCCACGGAGATAGTTCAGGAAGAAGGTAAAATGATTCACTATGGCGCATATCAGGATGAGAAGGCTGGCTTTGGAAAGCATGTTCAGGCCATTATACTTTACGAATGTCTCCTCTTTATTTTCATTGAGGGCCCTGAAAACCTTTTTAAGAGGTATGATCGTTTTGCCTCTCATAGCATTATCCAATGACATATTGCCTCCTGTGGCTTCAAAGATCTTTCCGCATCTTTCAAGCATCTCATCGAGAGTGACACCCTCCTGTAACTTGAAGAAAAGCCATTTGTAAGAGTATATGGAATAGCTGTTCCATTTCTTCAGATAATCATACTTAAGGTATGAATGGTCAAAGTCATCAACAACAGCGCTTATGGTGTATGAATTGTTCCGTTTTATTATTTCCTTTCCGATAGGGCTTTCATCTCCATATTCCCGCTCTGCACGTGACCTGGAAACAGCTATTTTCGTGGGATCCCCCATGAAAGACCAGTCACCGGCCAGCAGCACAGGATTGAAAAAGTCAAGGAATGCCGAGTCTATGCAAAGACACAGATCCTCGTCATTATAATTGAATCCCTGGTTTTCATCATAATACATAAATGACTCCACCCCCAAGACATCCAGTTGTCCCCTATCATCAAGTGTTCTGAAGAGGTTGTAAAAAATATCGCCATTGGTTCTGGTCCTCTCATTGCCCACCGTGGTTCTGCCGTCCTCATTGAATGAGAACGTATATATCCTGTCGGCATCCTTATGGTATGAATCATAAGAATCAACATAACTCATCCAAAGTGATGAGAGTGCAAACGCCACAAAACCAGCCACCAGACCGACTATGCTGACGGCATTCTGCAAAATGTATTTCCGTATGTTGCGCAGGGCAATAATAAGGTAGTGAACAAACATATACTGGACTTTTGATTTATTATTCTTGATCCAAAATTATCCCTTTCCCCCACCATTCTCCAAGGAAAAAAAGCAAAAACGCACTTTTCAGCCCTAAAGTGTCCAATTATTTGACACCAACACCAAGAGGGCTTTGAGATGACCCCTTTGTATCATTCGCTCTTGATTACATCAGCAGGGTTCTCGCGGGCAGTCTTGAGCACGCGGTGTCCTACGGTAAGGCAGATGACAAATGCCATTGCAGTGAATATAACCGCATATATCCACCAGCTGACGGTAGCCTGAAGCCGGAACTGCTGCTGCCATACCTTTATTATAGGATATCCCACCATGAATGCCGATACAGAAGATACCATGAACAGCACTCCGTAGTTACGTACAAATATGGAGAGTATGTCCCTGACCCGCGCCCCATGAACCTTGCGCACGGCAATCTCACGTTTCTTCTCCTGGCATGAGAGCGCCACTATGGAGTATATTCCGGCAAGTGATATTATCAGGCACAATATGCCCAGCGCCTCAATCAATGCGGCAAGATGGCGGTCATTAGTGAGTGTCTCATAGAATGTGTCCTCTGTAAACTTAAGCTCATATTCCAACCCTGTCCCGTTCATTATCTCAGCAACCCTTTTGCCCAATTCCTTCCTTGTTCCGGGTTTATATATAAGAGTAACCAGAGCCTCGGCCCATCCCAATGTCTGACCCATAAGATTGGTGTTACCGGGCGAACAGAGTATATAGCTTTCCGGTTCCATATTGAACTCTGTCAGATACAGGTCACTTATAACGGCAATCACCTGGTATGTGTATGACACATCCTTTAATTCACCCTCTATAATACTTGGCCTGCCATTGTCCCAAACAAACATCCCTGGAGTACGATACTGCCTACGGATGGTTATCACTGGCTCATCGGCTATATCACCTAGACCCAGTTCACGCTGCAGATTCCTGGTGATTACAATCTCATCATCCCTGAGCGGTCTGTTGGGGATTGCTCCGTCAAGAACATCCAGAGAGAGGAATTTCATCAAGGTAGTATCTATTAGATCCAAATAATTAGTCCTTATGTTATCATCTCCGTTTATCCATATCCCGTGTTGTTTCCATACTTCATGTACAGCACTGTATATGTTATCTATATCACCTATGCCGGTGTAAACATCATTTACGCACGGAATACCCTTTAGCTTTGATGTCAGGCCATATAACCCGTCAATCCGGTCCATAAAATCTGTTCCTCTTTCACCACGAAGTGGCATTGGGTCTTCATCAATATAAGCGTAACCTTGGAAACCATTAAACATATCATTTTCCGGATTAAAAATGGTCAGTACAGCCGTATCATTCACCCTTATTCCCCAGTTGTTGTTCCTCAGGAAGCGGAACTGATGCAAAAAGGCAAAGACCACAAACGCAAACAGCACGCTTACAAATATCTGAATGCCTATGCTTATGTTTCGGAACGTCTTTCCAGTCTTCCTTACCAGAGTACTCTGCATCGTGCGGCGTCTTACCATACCTACCGATATGATGCTGACTGCCATGGAAACAGCAAAGGCAAGTGCAATCACAGCCAGGCTTCCCCACATCACATATCCACCGCTCATTCCTATATCCGCCATCCGGCGGAAAGGCTCCTTAAGGAACAGGACCGTTATGAATCCCAATACCGATGCCACCCCAAGAACAATGCCTGACTCAACCGCCATCATGCCTAAGACAGACCTTCCGGATGCTCCGTGGACAATCCTAAGCACCATCTCATGCTCCCTGTTCCTTACCCTGTTCAAGTTAAAGAGCAGAAAATTCACCAAGGCGCACAGCGTGAGCAGAAGGCTGGCCCAGGCAAACATTCCGGCATGTTCATATCCTATGTACATATCACCGGAAGCAGCCTGCTTATGCACTTCACTGATTGGCAGCAATCTGTATTTGAATTTGTCATGATCGAATCTTTTATCCTTATTCATAGACGCGGTGTACAAATCTGAGAGTTGTTCCGGATCTATTCCGCTATGTATCTTGAAAAAGGCATTAGGACTTCTATCCAACTCATCATAAACAACCATTTTCTGTAAATCACCCCACACAGCTATCACTCCTGGTTGAATCACAGGAAAGATATGCATTGTGAGCATGTCGAACTTAAAATGTGACGGACCACGGAATGGAGACACTACAGCACATACGGTCTTTCCTAACAACTCCTGTCCTATAGGGTCCATGCCGGGAAACCTCTCCTGGGCAAACGATTGTGATATGGCCACATAATTGCTGTCACGCATGAAGTTACGGTTACCACTGGCCAGGCTCAGGTCAAAGTATTCAAAGAATGTGCTATCAGCTATCAGTTCCGTAACCTTACCATGATGGCGATAGTTCCACTTGGTATATGACTCCACTTCACTGAACTCAAGCAACGGGTTCAACCTTTCCGGAGTGAGCTGCGGTATATATGGTTCACCTCTATATGGCGATACCTCCAATATTGTAAATATCCTGTCCGCATCCTTATGGAACGTGTCAAATGACTCTTCAAAACGGATCCAAAGCGCAGAGAAACTGAGGCAAACAAGACCCGCAGCAAGACCTATGCAACTGACCGCATTCTGGAGAGCATACTTGCGGATATTGCGCATTGCAATAGTGAAATAATGTCGGAACATATCAAGGACTTTTTGAAAACAATAGTTTTATGCCCAAATATATCCCTCCATAGACTCATTCTCCAAGAAAAAAAAGCAAAAACTCATTTTTCTGCCCCAAAGTGTCCAATTTTTTGACAGTTGACCGCAAATGCAACAGTTTTGCAGCGCTTATTTCTTGTAAAGGCATACCGCAGGGCTTACTTTTGTCAGCCGATAAAGACGTATTTGAACAACCAACACGTTATACAGATATGAAAAAGAGATTTGTTTTATTGTTGCTGACGGTAGTATCTGCCATTTCAGCATTAGCCCAGGGCAAGCCCAATGCCGGCGATATCATCTATGGTACAGTGACTGACAGCATAGGGCCTGTTGCAGGAATAACCGTTATTGAAAGGAATGCCAATTACCGAATCATGGCTCAAACCGTCACTGACGCAAACGGTAATTTCTCATTCCGTCTGGTTGATCCGGATAATGAGTTATGCTTTATGAGAAAGAAGCAGGAACCATATTCTAGATCCACCGGTGTATATATGCCCATAACAAGCTTGCAATATGATATTAACCTGGATCAGATATCCGGTATTGATGAAGCTCTTGCCGGATTTCCGGGTCTGGACATAGTCTTCGGTCCGGATCCGGAACCGGAACATTATTACATTCCATTCCGTGATTTCATCCATTACTATTCCATTGAAGATTTGTTCAACAACATGTTCCTGTATTACTGATTTTCCTCCTTATTTTTTGCAAAAATATTTTGTGGTGACGTGGTAAAATACTAATTTTGCGCCCGATTAGTGCCGCAGAGGTTTGAGAAGTGTCTGCCACAGTGGGCGGTCCACCTCACGGAGAAACCGAATAAAAGCAAGATTTAATGTACGTTATTGCTGAAATTCAAGGACAGCAGTTCAAGATTGAACAGGGAATGAAGCTGTTCGTGCACCACATTCAGGACGTTGAGGCTGGTGCAAGCGTAGAGTTTGAGAAGATCCTTCTCGCCGATAAGGACGGTCAGGTTACCGTAGGTACCCCCACCATTGACGGCGCAAAGGTTGTATGTGAGGTCAAGACCGCACTCGTTAAGGGTGACAAGGTTCTTGTATTCCACAAGAGAAGAAGAAAAGGATACCGTAAGCTGAACGGTCATCGCCAGCAGTTCACAGAGCTTCTGGTTAAGGAAGTAGTAGCATAACCCTAAAAACTGAAAAGATATGGCACATAAAAAAGGTGTAGGTAGTTCTAAGAACGGCCGTGAGTCTGCCAGCAAACGTCTTGGCGTTAAGATTTGGGGTGGACAGTATGCAAAAGCAGGTAACATCATAGTACGTCAGCGCGGAACACAGCATCATCCGGGCGAGAACATCGGTATGGGTAAGGACCACACCCTGTTTGCTCTGGTTGACGGAACAGTTCAGTTCAAGAAAGGCCGCAAGGACAGAAGCTATGTTTCAGTAATCCCCGTTCAGGAGAAAGCTGAGGCCTGATAAACAAAACAACATAAAAGAGGCTCACTTCAGCGTGAGCCTTTTTTATTAACCCACCAAAGAGTAATTCCCTATGCTAACACTCAAGCAGATCACAGAACAGACCGATGTAGTTATAGCAGGTCTTAAGAAGAAGCATTTCAAGAATGCTGAGGAGGCAATTGCCCAGGCTATCTCTCTGAATGATGACAGAAAGAAGGCTCAGGCTCAGTTAGACAACAATCTTGCTGAGGGCAAGGTTCTTGCAGCCAAGATTGGACAGGCTATGAAGGCAGGTAACAAGGATGAGGCTGAGCAGGCCAAGGCTAAGGTTGCTGAGCTCAAGGTGGCTGCCGCAGAACTTGAGGCTAAGAAAGAGCAGGCCGAGAATGATCTTACAGCCTTGCTCTGCACAATTCCCAACATACCTTACCCTGAGGTTCCGGAGGGCACATGTGCCGAGGACAACTGGGTGGTTAAGTCAAACCTCAAGGAGTGTGTCATCGGACAGGATACCGTAGGCAACTGGACATGCAACCCGCAGAACGGTGAAGCCAAGGTTCCTCACTGGGAACTGGCCAAGAAATACAACCTGATAGACTTTGATCTGGGTGTCAAGATTACAGGTGCCGGTTTCCCCGTATATATAGGAAAAGGTGCACAGCTGCAGCGTGCACTCATCAACTTCTTCCTGGCTGAGGCTAACAAGGCCGGTTACACAGAGATCATGCCTCCAACCGTTGTCAACCAGGCATCAGGTTACGGCACAGGCCAGCTTCCTGACAAGGAGGGCCAGATGTATCACTGCGAGGTAGATGACCTCTATCTGATTCCTACTGCCGAGGTTCCCGTAACCAACATCTACCGCGACGTGATTCTGGATGAAAAGCAGCTCCCCATCAAGAACTGCGCATACACAGAGTGCTTCCGTCGCGAGGCCGGTTCATACGGCAAGGATGTTCGCGGCCTGAACCGCCTGCATGAGTTCTCCAAGATTGAGATAGTACGTATTGATACTCCTGAGCACTCAGCAGAGAGCCACAAGGAGATGCTTGCTCACGTAGAGGGCCTGCTCCAGAAACTGGAACTCCCCTACCGCATCCTGCGTCTTTGCGGCGGTGACCAGAGCTTCACATCGGCCATCTGCTATGACTTTGAGGTATATTCAGAGGCCCAGGGTCGCTGGCTTGAGGTTTCATCAGTATCCAACTTTGATACCTATCAGGCTAACCGCCTCAAATGCCGCTACCGCAAGGCCGGTGAGAAGAAAGCCGAGCTCTGCCACACACTGAATGGCTCAGCACTTGCTCTGCCCCGTATAGTAGCAGCCATCCTGGAGAACAACCAGACCGAGAAGGGCATCCGCATCCCCAAGGCCTTGGTTCCCTACACAGGTTTCGATATCATCGACTGAAAAACGTGAAAATGTGAAATTGGGGACAGTCCCCAATTTCACAAAAAAAGAGGCCGGCTGAATGAACTTCAGCCGGCCTCTTTTTTTCAAATCAGCTCTTATTGCTTCTTATAGAGGACATTATAATCATAATATGTCTCATAGGTGCGCTCATACCATACAGAGTATGCTGACGGAGGAGTAACTACGCAATCCAAAGGATTCTTGTGGTTATCATCACCTATCGGAGCAAATGCATTCACGTACAGTGTCGGATCTGAGGTAAAGGTAACTGTACTTTCATCCAGGAACGGCTTAAGCTGTTCGCGGTTTGTAGAATCAACGTTATAGTAGTTCCAAATTTCGAAAGTAAGACCGTCGCCATAGGTTTCCTGCAGATACTCCTGGAGCTCAGCTGTCATGCCTTGAGTGGTGATGCGAATGCCGTTGGACTCAAATGCCACCGTGGCACTAACCTGATATGACTCACCATTGTTTGCATTCACAATCGTATAGTTTTCAGTTGTGGGCTGAGGAATATACTTGACCAGGTCAAGTTGATGAGATATTACGATATCCATATCATCAAGAGCACAATAATACTCTGAAGCAACCGGGATGAACACCTCCACGTCTGTCACCGCACGGATATGGATGCTCAGTTTGGTATGAATCCAATCACCCTCCTCATGCTTGTCATTCAATGAAAGATTTATCTCAACATGATCTGTGGTATAGAAGTCATAGGGATCAACTTCTGGATCGGGATCTTCAGGATCGGGAATTACTGGATCGGGAATTACCGGATCCGGCTCATCGGGAGCAATTTCTGATCCGTCACCAGGGATAATCTTAATTACCCAGTCATTATAGACACCATCTCCCTTGTAATCCAAAAGACCGTTGTCATACTTGTAAGTAGCATAGTCAAAGCAGAGATAGAGGTTCTTCTTGCCGTTAAACTCTATCACGTAGAAACGGTAATGATTCTCCTGTGTGGTATTGTAGTAAGAATCGTGGTAACGGGGATTAACCAACGGAATGTTCACGCAAAGTGCACGAGGGCCCCATACAGCATTATAATCATTAATATGAGTACTGTTGAACTCAACATAGTCCATCTGGTTACCGCCTGTGATATCCGCATAGTGATGAACATTATCACCGTTCATGAATGGAAGATGATACTGATTCTTGCTTGAACCAACGTTCTGGATGAAGTAGGTAGTAAGGTCACATGTAGTGCTACCCTCATTGGGGTGAGCTGCAAGATATGCCATCACAGCCTGATATTCAGCCTGAGAGACCTGTTCATCGCGATCCGTTTTAGAGGGGGCGTTGTCAAAATAACTGTAGAGAACCGGATACTGATTCTTCATCCAATCACTCTTGCCGCCACCAAAATCCTGGATCTTAAAATAATTGACGTTCACCTGCACATCCTGGGTAGCGTTAAATGTAGCATTAAAAAGACTACCCGATGAAAGTTTGAATTCAGGGCTTTTTACAAGTTTTATCTCCTGATCAGATTCAGGATCAGAAGGCAATGCATCCACGTTGATTTCATTGGAGCATGAGGTCACAAGTACAGAACACACAGTGGCAATCAGAGCCACAACAAAAGAAAATTTCTTCTTCATTAATATAGTCCTTTTAAAAAACAGTCCTTTTATATTATAAAATCTAAGGCTACAAATACCTCAGAGGGGCGAATGATCAATCATTCGCTGTATATATCCCTAAATAGTACTTTTGTTAAAATCCAAAAGTACTAATATGATTTAAATTATGCAAACAAAAATACAAAAAAAAAATTACAGTGCTGCGCGGATGCGGACAAGTTTGGTGAGCAAGCCCTCCAGCAAATCAAGCGGAAGCATGTTGGCACCATCACTCTTAGCCTCTGATGGATTCTCATGTGTTTCCATAAAAAGACCGTCTGCTCCTACTGCAACAGCAGCTTTTGAAATGGTTTCTATAAGCTCCGGCTGTCCTCCGGTTACGCCGCTTGTCTGATTGGGACGCTGCAATGAATGTGTACAATCCACTATCACCGGAAAGCCTATCTTCTGCATCTCAGGGATACCGCGGAAATCAACCACCAGATCCTGATAGCCGAATGTGGTGCCACGCTCGGTAAGCATAATGTTCCTGTTTCCGGCATCAACCACCTTCTGGGCTGCGAATTGCATGGCATCGGGAGCAAGAAACTGCCCCTTCTTGATGTTTACAGTCTTGCCGGTACGTGCAGCGGCAACCAGGAGATCAGTCTGACGGCACAGGAATGCCGGAATCTGCAGGATATCAACATACTGGGCAGCCAACTCCGCATCCTCCTCCTTATGAATATCGGTAACTACCGGAATGCCGAACTCACTACGCACGCGAGCCAGTATCTTGAGTGCCTTTTCATCACCTATTCCGGTAAATGAATCAATGCGTGAACGGTTGGCTTTCTTGAACGAGCCCTTGAAAGCATAGGGTATGCTTAGACGCGATGTAATGTCAACACACTTCTCAGCTATGCGCAATGCCATCTCCTCACCCTCAATCACACAAGGGCCGGCCAGCAGAAAGAAATTGTCTGATTTTTCAAACAGTGCCATATTATCCGGGAATTATAAAGTTGATGACTGCCGGCTCAAGTGATACCTTGAGCGGGAATGTATTGTTCAGAGTACGACCGTCAATGCAGGTCAGAGTACCGTCTGCATCCAGAATCTCAATCTGCTTGGTACGGTACGGGCGTACCTGCTCGTGGTTGAGGAACTGATTATGCAGAATCATGTAGAGTCCGCGTATGGTCTGCCAGAACTTAGGCCTATAGACTATAGACATATCAAGCCAACCATTATAAGGAACAGCGCTCGGAGTCATACCGTAACCGCGTGAGTTACCAATACAGAGAGTCATGATCTTATCGTTAATCTCCTCACTGTTTACCTTGATGCGCATCTTGTACTGCTTGCGCTCCTTAAACAGACTGAATATGGCCAGCAAATATGCAGGATTCTTCTTACCGAACCTCTTGCAAATATCTGAAAGGCGTATTGCCTGGGCGCCAAGACCTATATTTACTGACATAAGGAAGTAGCGGACACGTTCCAGGCCGTTCTCCTGATAAGAACAGTAACCCACGTCAATCTTCTTGGTCTTGGCCTCTATTATACTGTGGATGGCTTTCTTGTAGTTATCCACCTCAAGCCCCCAATAACTGGCAAAGTCATTACCGATACCATTGGGCACAATACCTAGGGTCAGATTCTGGCGCACCTCGCGGGGTGAGAACATTATGGCGTTGATAGCATCATTCAATGCCTCATCTCCTCCAACCACCACAATAGTCTGATGACCGCTGTCGATAAGCATGCGTGTTATGCGCTCAATGGAACCTTCACCCCCGGACTGCACCACATCATACTTTACCTTGCGGAATTCCAGATACTCCCTTATCTGATTCCACCTTTTAAGTGAGTTGCTCACGCCGGCTCTGGGAACATATACTATTCCCCACCTCTCTTCATCGGTCATTATCATATTCTTTCCATTAGTTCAATAATCCGGTCCACTTTCTTCTCCATGGGCCACTCAAACGGTATCCACTCTATCTTTATACCCCTGCGCTCCATACCGCGGAACCAGGTCATCTGCCGCTTGGCGAACTGGTGTATCGCCACCTCCAGTTCCTGTAGCAGATATCTGTATTCAAGTTGTCCCGTCACATACAGGGTAACATACTTGTATTCAAGCCCGTAATATATAAGGTCATCGGCCGATATCCCTCTGTCAAGCAAGCCTTTTATCTCATCAATCATACCCTCATTGATACGTTTCTCCAAGCGGCTGCTTATAAGTTCACGCCTCATGTCACGGCTTATGTCAACACCTATGTTAAGACTCTTCAAGGCAGGAAATCCGCCAGCCTCTACCGGAGTGTTACGGTAGCACTCCTCTATCTCTATGGCACGTATGGCACGCTTGCAGGTATCGACATCGGTAGTGTTATGCAAGGTCTTGTATCCTTTGAGTATCTCAGTAAGTTCCGCCAGTGTCTTGCCTTCAAGTGAACGGCGCAGGCCCGGATTCTCCGGAACAGGTATAAGCCTGTAGCCGCGTAACACTGATTCAAGATAAAGACCGGTTCCACCGCACATTATCGGTTGGGCGCCGCGCTCCGTCACTTCACGGTATGCCTTTAGGAAATCACCCTGGAACTCATACACATTGTACTTGCTCCCCGGTTCCGTAATATCAATAAGGTGATACGGTATATGGTGACCGTTTATCTCATAATCTGCCAGATCCTTGCCGGTACCTATATCCATACCACGATACACCTGACGGCTGTCAGCGCTCAGTATCTCACCGCCTATACGGTCAGCCAGCGCCACAGCCAGACGCGTCTTACCGCACGCCGTAGGCCCCAATATGGTAATAAGGTCATAGTTCTGCATAGGTAAGTGCGAAGATAAAAAAAAATCCCCGCATTTCTGCGAGGATTTCTTTCTATAAAGTAATATTCAGAATTACTTGGTGATAACGCGAGCCATTTCGCAAACCTTGTTGCTGTAACCCCACTCGTTGTCATACCATGCGCAAACCTTAACGAAGGTAGGATCGAGCTGGATACCGGCCTTAACGTCAAAGATTGAAGTGTGAGAGTCATTGCGGAAGTCAGTTGAAACAACAGCCTCGTCAGTGTAGCCAAGGATACCCTTGAGCTCGCCCTCTGAAGCCTCCTTCATAG
The DNA here is from genome assembly GCA_902774275.1 of uncultured Bacteroidales bacterium. Classification (GTDB taxonomy): domain Bacteria; phylum Bacteroidota; class Bacteroidia; order Bacteroidales; family Bacteroidaceae; genus Colenecus. The sequence continues at coordinate 17 of CACYHN010000016.1, read as the reverse complement.
CAGCGCAGATCTCCTCA
>CACYHN010000015.1 GCA_902774275.1 uncultured Bacteroidales bacterium | reverse complement strand
CGGGCTGTGCTGGAGTTCTTAAACTCCTGATGCTTATTTGTATCCCTCGGGGCGGAACTGTTTCTGCTCCTCGTCATAGACAAAGCCTTGTTCTTTCAGGTAGCTCTTTATCTCTTCCGGCTCCTTATCAAAGTAGCAGCACAGTGACTCCAATGTATCAAACTCCTCATCTCTGAGCAGCATATTCACTGCAGATACTAACATCCCGGGATCTTTAGGCAGGTATTCCATAATTCTTTATTACTGCCACAAAGTTACGAAAAAGTATCAAATCCTCACTTTTAGTGATTGTGTGCCCCTGTGGGTTGGAGTACTTTTGCGGCAGTTAAACCATTAATTGATAAAAGTATGAAACCAGTTTTCAAAGTCTTGCTTATGGCATTTGCCTATCTTGCCGCGTTTGTACTCGGTTCATTAACCGGATTGATTCACCCCATGTGCTATGCATATGTCGGCGCTCTGCTGCCACTTCTGTTTGCGTTCATCTATCTCTACACATCAACCTTTGTGCGCAGTTTCGGTGTTGCAACCGCACTGAACGGACTCCTTCTGCTCCTTCTACTTATTGCCGGAGAGGCCGATTGGGCACTCGTTGTAGGCTTCATCATCCTTTCAGCCCTTTCTGAGATAATCAGATGCCGCCAAGGATATGACACCCTTAAGGGCATCCTCCTGAGTTTCCTACCCTTCAGCTACTCCTTCTTTGCCTATACCGCCCACTGGTGGACCGATACTCAAGGCTCTCTTGCTGCAGCCGTAGAGGAGATGCCCGCAGGTTATGACCAACTCATGATTCCGGTAATCGAAAACATTCCCATGCTTATCATTGTACTGATCATCACCCTACCCGTTGCCATACTTGCAATAAGGCTCGCTGAACGTACAATGAAAAAGCAGCTTGAATCATTCAAATAAAGAAAAATGTGAAAAAGGGGACAGTCCCCTTTTTCACATTTTTCTAATAGTATCTGATGTTCTTGAATCTGCGCCAGGCAGGACCTACCTTTGCGGCCTTTCTCTGTTTCCAGCCTTTGGGAACAATCAGCACGGCGTTCTCATAGACAGACTCATCAAATGCATTCACGGGACAGGCTATCGGGTTCACTGAAGCTAATTTGACGGAATCCAACTCGCAGTACCTGAATGCCAGTTCTCCTATCGATGTTATGCTACTCGGGATTGAGACCGATGTAACGCCAGTGCAATTATCTAACGCACCAGCATCAATTGAAGTGACCGGCCATATCTTACGCTCCACAGTGATGCTGGACTCTATGACCAGATCACCAGACGGCAGACTGCCGCTACGTTCCACAACGGCCTGATCGGTTTCCACATCATAACGATATCTCAATCGGTTTACATATGATGTCAAAGCATGTCCGTCATCATAAAAACGGGGGTACGTAATATGCGTTCCGTCAGGATAATCATAACTACCTATCCACTTGCTCTCAACCTGTTTGAACCCAAGGTTCTTGCCAAACTGATGATAAAGCCTGTTCCATACTCTGTCCGGTATCTCATCACGCCAGATGACGGCCGTTTTGCCGGGCATGACGGCATATACATTACTTCCTTCGTAGAGATGAACAACTACGACACCATTATCCTCCTGAAACTGCTCGCTTGGAGCCCTGTCTATAGCCAGTTCAACTGATCCAGAGAGTCTTTCAGCCAATTTATCATCAATGCGTATGGTATCGGCACAACCTCCGCCGCAGTAATGAAGAACCACCATGTAGCCTTTGTCATCTTTATGCAGGAACACGCCATACCAACTCCATTGTTCTGAGAAATTGATAGGTTGCACCGCATATCCGCAAATAAACTCTTTAGGGATAACGGGCTGACGCAACACGTAATTGTTGTCCGCTTTTATAAAATTACCGCCTGCACCTTCTATGGGAACCTTTTTACCGGATTTTGGGCGAGCCAATTCCATTTTGATGTCCATATGGTCTTTTGAGGGGATTATTTCCAAATCCTCATACAATGTATAGCGCACCGAGAACTTGTGCTCCGGATTGTTAATCCGCATAGAAAACCTTCCAAGCGAATCTGCTATTTCAATGTTGAAATAATCATCATCGCCTATTTCCCTTATATTAGCACCTGCCAACGGCCCAAAACGGCCCGTAACAGTTCCGGTAAATATATCACCCGCCTTCAGGGCACTCTTGAATTTATCAATTTCTTGCTGCCAGATATCGTCATTTATTCCCAAATACTTGAAACCCTCAGCCCAGAAATGAGCCGCCTTATCGGGAGTGATGGCAAAGGCTATATCACCATCATAAAGGATATCCACTACAGGAAGTCCTCCGTCATAAACATCTACAATAACAGGATTGTTCACAGCATACTCAATATCGGCTATCTTTTTGTTGACCGATGCCTCCAGATCCTTTGCCAGATCGGCCTTTATGCTTCTTGTCTCTGATTTATCGGCCTCCTTATAAACCAGGTTATAATTATCTCCATCCTTTACAATGAATATGCCCCAAAGGTTCTTGTTCCATGCATTCCGCATGATATACCCACAAACAAAATCATCCGGAGCATATTGCTTTAACTTTTCCAGATAATCCGTCTTGTTTCCTACAATTCCACGGTCACGAGGATAAACCTCTTTTGTGCCAATCAGTTTACCCACATTTCCTTTCATCTTAATATCAAAATGAAGTTTGTCAAATGGGATATCGACCGTTTCATAACCTACATAAGTGATATTGAGCCTATCCTTGGGATTGACCAGTTTAAAGGCGAACACACCATCCTTATCTGTAATAGCATGTGCAACAATACCGTCGTCCTGATCACGTTCTGTTACGTTCACCATCATCATAGGGCCTTCATTATCACAAACTACACCGGTTATTATATCACCAGCCTTTTGGGCAAACACTGTGGTTGCGGCTGCCTGTACTAACAGCAACAGCGCAAAGGAAAAGATTCTTGAAGTCTTCATATGCAATATTGTTTTTGAGTCATTTAGCTTTCTCATAAGTCCATATTTTACGTCCCAGCAGTTTCTTGTCAAAGATGTCATCGTACATCTTTTCCTCAAGCAAAAGCTTGTGACGGAAATCATATTTGTAAACAGTAAAAAGAGCCACAGATTTGCCCCAATCGCGTTCATAATGATACTTCACACTCCAGATTTTATAACCTAACAGATATCGGTTTACAGTCTCTGTCCTTTTTGTGGGTGTTGATACAGAATCATATTGAATGTATTCAGTTTCACGTTTCAAGCGTCCCTTGCGGTCATACAGATATGTCGTTTTTTGTAAAGAAGGAGGATAGCTGTAGGATATTATTCTTCCTTGTTTATCAATCTCATACAGATACACAAATTTGCTCCCCTGGATACTGCCCATATGATAGTGTGTGCTTTCTGTCCTGGTAGCCAAACTTCCCTCTTTAGAGAAAATGACAGTATCTGTGCGACAATAACCATCTTCAGGAGTATCACCATTTATTATTGTCCTTGCTCCAATGCATCTGCCCAGCGAATCATAGTAGATATAATGGATCTCCTTATCCTCCCAATTACTTTCAATCTTCCTACCCTTATCATCATAAAACATGTGAGTATCTTCTATCCATTGGCCATCCTTGATCCAATAATAGGTAGATGAACGTTTGATTCCATCAAGAGAGTATGAATTTACATACTTGTAAGCCAAATGATCATAATCAGTGCTATCCCTGACAAAAATCTCATAAGTAGTTTCAATGGTATCAATGCCAGTCTCATAAATTTTCACATCATACAATGTCAATGTATTCTGATGCCCAAAACTAAACCGCGTCTTGCTTTTAAGTTCACCGGCTCCATTATAATTGTATGATATATGTTCATCAAGTCTACCATTAACATACTCCTTATAATCAACGAGATTATATTTACCCGAGCATTGGCATACCACAACCGGGATAAGCAGAACCAATAACGCTTTTATAAATGAAGCAACTGTTTTCATATAGCAAATCTATTTCTGCAGCAAAGATATTACCCCAGTAAGCTCTCATACAAGAATTAAGCGTTGCAAAAACGTTGCATTTTTACGAGTCAACTATTTACAGGGATAGACAAAATGTTCTGCAGTTTCTATCATCATAAATGAGTATTGCCACAGCACGGCCAAACAAAGACCTTTGCATCGGTCAAAAAGAACTGCGATGAAAAGATTCTTATATACATTTTTTATTCTGACCTCAATATGCTCCGCATCTGTTGAAGCTCAGGAAAACGCCTCTGATACACGTCTCAGCGTAGGTGGTTATGGTGAGGTTGCCATGAGCCGCAACTTTTACAGCGACAATGTGTATCGGTATTCAAACCCTACCAAATACAAGGATGACCCCAGTCACGGCAGGTTTGACATACCTCATGCAGTACTCTATATTGGGTATGACTTTGGTCACGGCTGGTCCATGCAGAGCGAGATTGAGTTTGAGCATACCGGTACTGGAAGCGCTGTAGAGAAAGAGTTCACTGAGGCCGGCGAGTGGGAGCAGGAGATAGAGAAAGGTGGTGAGGTGGCACTGGAGCAGTTCTGGCTGCAGAAATCTTTCATGCCTTGGCTCAACCTGCGCATAGGTCATTTTGTGGTTCCCGTGGGTGCTCTTAATAATGCACACGAGCCTCTCAACTTCTTTACGGTATATCGTCCTGAGGGTGAATCCACTATCCTACCCTCCACATGGCACGACACAGGCATCGGCCTTTGGGGTGAAATCGGAAAGTGGAGTTATGAGTTCCAGGTAATAGCCGGACTGGATGCTTTCATGTTCAACCGTGACAACTTTGTCAAATACGGTGCCGCATCACCTTACGAATTTAAGGTGGCTAACAACTACGGTTTTGCCGCCCGCATTGACAACCGTTCCATAAAGAACCTGCGCCTTAGCGTAAGCGGTTATTACGGCAACAGCATGCACAACTCGTTCCCCAATGATATGAAGGATACCCGATACAAGGATATCAAAGGCAGCACATGGATAGGCAGTTTTGATTTCAGTTACAAAGGCCGCAACCTTATCATACGCGGCAATGCCGATTATGGTCATGTGGATGATGCAGTTACCATAAGCACTATCAAGCGCAACATGACATCAAACAACGCCCCTTACAAGAAGACGCCGGTAGGTCAATCAGCAATTACATACGGTGCAGAAGCAGGTTATGACATACTTGGTCTTACTGATAAGATTCAGGACAAACTCTATCTGTTTGGCCGATATGAATACTATGACTCTTACATCCCCGCATCTGACCAGCAGGATTACACCTTTACCGATGTTCACCGCATTGCGGCAGGCATCAACTGGCTGCCCATACCCCAGATTGCTGTTAAGGCAGAATTCTCAGAGCGCTTCCGTAAGGATAATTACAACAACGAGCCTTCTGTATCAATAGGTATAGCATACATGGGATTTTTCAAATAACAAAAAACATAAAAGGAATATGAAGAACAAGTTCATTTTAGGAATGGCAGTAGCAGCTTTAGCACTCACTGCCTGCAAAGACGACGAGAAGAAAAGTGAGAACACAGTTACTCTTGACAATGACATCAAGGCAGCTGTAGAGCAGTACGTGCCAAATGTAATTTATACTACTTACAATGATCTGGCTAATGAGTCAAATGAACTTTATGAGCTTCTTGCCGCTGCGGCTGAAAAGGGTGTAGATGCACTCACTCAAGCTGAGGTTGACGCCATCTGCGCAAAGTTCCTGCAGGCTCGTCAGTCATGGGAGGAGTCAGAGGCTTTCCTGTTCGGTGCCGCAACCGATTTCGGTATTGACCCGCACATTGACACATGGCCCCTTGATGTTCCGTCTCTCGCTACAGCTCTGAGCAACACTGAGCAGGTTGAATCTCTTGAGGGTGAGGACGGTATCGCATATGCATCGGCCAAACTGGGTGCCGAGCTGCTGGGATTCCACGGAATTGAGTTCATCCTGTTCCGTAACGGCCAGAACCGCACTATTGAGGCTCTGCGCGGCAATGAAGATGATGAGGCATTCAACGGCAAGACCGTAACCGGAGCACAGGAACTGATTTATGCAACAGCAGTGGCTGGTGACCTCCGTGACAACTGCTTCCGCCTGAGCGTATCATGGAATCCGGATGCTCCTGAGGCTTGGCAGGATCGTTGCGAGGAACTGGAGGTACCTGTTTCAATGACCGGTTCCGACAAGACCTACGGTGAGAACATGCTGGGAGCAGCAAAAGCCGGAAGCACATATGCCACATGGCAGGAGACAATGGCCTCAATACTCGTAGCCGGATGCTCAAACATCTGCAATGAGGTTGCCAACGTAAAGATGGGTAATGCCCACAATGGTGAGGATGTCAACTACATCGAGTCACCGTACAGCAAGAAGTCATTCCAGGATTTTATTGACAACATACTCAGTATTAAGTACTCACTCTATGGCAAGGCTGGAGCCACCACTCCTGAGAGCAATTCCATTATTAATGTACTCAAGAACTATAATTATAATGGTGTAACAAACCTGCAAGACAAACTGAAAGCTTCAGTTGATGCTCTCAAAGCATGCCAGAATGAGGGTGCATTCGTAGACATCTATGACAATAATCTTGTTCAGGTTGCAATGAATGTAATCAACGAACTTGATGAGGAACTCAACAAGGCTGCCCAATGGATTGTAAAACAGTAATATGATATGCAAATAAAAGGATTTGGAATAGCCCTTTTAGGGCTTGCCGTTGCCGTCGGATGTACCGACGGCAATAGCGGTTTTAAGGAGAGTGTAAAAAACAGGGAGCCCGATGCTAAATACGTGGGCCAGGCAGTAGGCAACTTCAGTGCCGATGAGTGGTATCCGGGAGGCCAATTGGGCACAACTGACAATGTGACCGCCGGATGCTACGAGGATGAGACTCCCGCAGTAGAAAAACAGGGGTTGATGACCGCATTCAATCTTGGTCAGGCTGCGTTTGAGCGTAAGTACACAACATCCACTGCTCCGTTCAAGGGACTGGGCCCGGCTTACGTACGCTCATCATGTCTGGATTGTCATCCGGGCTACGGTCACGGCAAGCGTCAGTATCAGTACCGTGCCGAGTTCGGTAACGGTTATCTGCTGGTTATCTATCATCCCGTAGATGGTCAGAACAGTGATGACGGTCCGTATGTAAGTGAAGTGACCGGTATGCCGCAGACCAAGGCTACATATCCGTTCCTGCCTCCTATCGATGAGGAGCAGATTGACATTAAGTGGCTGTCTGTAAACGAGATGCCCAGTGGTCTGCCCATGACGTTTCCTGATGGTGAGGAGTACAGCCTGATTTATCCTGAGGTAAACATTCCTGAGTCAGCCTTCAATACCAACCCTACCCCTTATCAGACAGGTGCAGTGGCTTTCCGTCTGGAATCAACCATCGGCATCATTGGTTCAGGTCTGCTTGATGCAATACCGCAGGACAGCATACGTGAGCAATATCGTTATGAGGCAGCTCACCGTGCAGAGCTCAACCCGGCTTTCTGGGATAAGGATAAAAATGACTTTGCTGCCACAGCCTGGTATACTCTGGCCGACGGACAGTTTGCCGACGGCACTCCTGCACCTGCCGGAACCCAACTGCTCAAGCGTTTCACATACGCCATGACACGTGCATCATTGCAGGACGGAGCCGGTGCAAACGCAATCTGGAACATAACCAATGTGAGCCGTAGCGACCGTCCCAAGCTTTACACCACAGCAGCATGGGCACAGGCTATGTCTGAGAACCCTCAGGTAATTGCCTCCATAAAGGCTGATCCGAGTTCGCCATTTTATGCCGATGGCACAGAAGATAGCATAAAAAAGGTTGTTCGTGGACTGCTTGATCCCAGCACCAACCAGTTTGACAACTCATGGCATAACTTCACCCCTGAGATGAGTGATGACCAGTACTATAACTTCATGGTTTGGCACCGCGGCCTTTCCATTCCCCGTGCACGTAACCTGAATCGTGAGGAGGTACAGAAAGGCAAGGAGGTGTTCAACCGTATAGGTTGTGCCAGCTGTCACCGTGCTTCATGGAAGACAAAAGAGGATAATTACTGGAAGCCTGCAGTATATGCCGATAAGGAACTGCCTCAGTATAAAGAGCAGACCATATATCCTTATACTGACATGATTCAGCATCGTCTTTATATGATTAACGGCATACACGGAAGCTGGTGCCGCACCACTCCGCTTTGGGGTCGCGGATTATCACGTGAGAATACCGGAGCCGAAGACCGTCTGCATGACAATCGTGCACGTAATGTCATTGAGGCTATTATGTGGCACGGATACGACAAGAGGAGTGATGCTTTCTGGTGTACTAAGAATTTTTACAACCTAACCAAGGAGGAACGTGACGCGGTTGTGGAATTCATAAATTCTATCTAAATTTGAAGAATTTATTTGCAATGTGAAAAAAGACAAGATACTTAAATACATATCTTTCGGTACAGCGGCAGCCGTCATTCTCATGATGGCGGCCGCTACCGTTATTGAACGGCTTCATGGCACAGACAGGGCATTAAGTATTGTCTATCACAGCCCCGTATTCATAGCATTCTGGGCCGTGACATCCATATCCGGAGTATGGATCTTGATACGGCGCGGCACCATACGTAAGCCCGCCACATTCATGCTGCACATATCATTTGTCCTGATACTGGCAGGTGCACTCATCACGATGCTCTCAGGCAAGAGCGGCATAATGGAACTCCGCCGAGGGCTTACCACCAACCAATGGGCCTCCGATGAAGGATTACGCCAGAAACTGCCTTTCTCACTGCAGTTGAAGGAATTCAAGATTGAGTACTACCCCGGTTCACATGACCCGTCTGATTACATCAGCAGGATAGTGTTGAAAGACAGCCGTACTGATACAGAAACCGAGTACACCATATCCATGAACAATATTCTGAAATATGATGGATACCGTTTCTATCAGTCAAGTTATGATGATGACCTTCACGGCAGCGTGCTGGCTGTAAGCCATGATCCTTGGGGAGTTGGAATAACCTATACTGGTTACATTCTGCTTTTGCTGTCATTGGCCGGATTTTTCTTCCAAAAGAACTCCGGTTTCCGAACCGCTTTAAAAAGACTCAAATCACATGGAAGCACTTTATAACGCCATATGCCGTCCCATGGTGCCGTTTATGGCATCCATAACATTGGGCATCATCCTCTTTATCATAAGCGGGATACTGATGGCTCGCGGACGCGGATTCTCAAAGCCTGTCAAGGTCACGATGCAGGTGCTCACCATTATACTCTTATGCTATCTGACTTTGGTATTGGGTCTGCACTGGTACATATCGGGACACATGCCGTTGGTAGGAACATACTCAGTCATGATGCTCATGGCCTGGCTCACCACTATAGCCATAACCGCCATGCGCAAGAGTCTGCCCATAATACAGCCGGTAGGATTCATACTGGCCGGATTCACAATGCTGGTGGCATCACTCTCATTTGCTGACCCTGAGGCCCAGAATCTGGCTCCGGTGCTCAACTCACCGTTGCTGGGAGTGCATGTACTCTGCATGATGGTATCATACACCCTGTTCGGCCTTACGGCACTGATAGGAATCATGGGATTGATACAAAAGAATGGGAACTCACAATCAATGTTGCGTGACATAAGCCTTACCATACTCTACCCCGCCGTCTTTATCCTGACCATAGGAACATTCATAGGGGCTGTATGGGCCAACATATCATGGGGCAGTTACTGGTCATGGGATCCTAAGGAGACCTGGGCATTGATTACGATGCTGGTATATGCATTCATGTTGCACTCCGGTACGATATCACGTTTTGCCCGCCCACGGTTCTTCCACGCCTACGCCATTGCCGCCTTCCTGACAGTGCTTATCACCTACTTTGGCGTGAACCTCATATTGGGTGGCATGCACTCTTATAGTTAAAATCTTTTACAACCATGAAAAGCCGGAAAGTGACGTAACCGGACATGTAACCATCTTATTTTTTTGCACACCACAAATCTTTCAGATACCTTTGTGGTCAAATTCGCTGACTGATATCAAAGATGACCGATATATACCACAAAATTATCGCTGCCGTATTGCTGTTGCCAGCCTACGGCAGCGTTTCTTTATGCGCAGAGAATGCTGACTCACTGTTCATCCGGATGGATGAGATTGAGGTTACTGCCTCAAGGATAAAGACTACCCTACCCAACGCATCCCGAATAGCCCATGTGATGACTGCCGATGAGATAAGTTCATATCCCGTCCAGTCAGTCAATGACATACTGAAATATGCCGCAGGAGTTGACGTACGTCAGCGTGGTCCTATGGGTGCACAGACCGATGTAGGATTACGCGGCGGCAACTTTGAACAGGTAGCCATACTTCTTGACGGCATAAACATCTGTGATCCCCAGACCGGGCACAACTCATTTGACTTTCCAGTAGATATGAGTGACATTGACCATATAGAGGTTCTTGAGGGGCCCGCAGGCCGTGCATACGGATCGTCATCACTGATGGGTGCCATCAATATCGTGACCAAGACCGCCGCAAGGACATCGGCTACGGCACATGCTGAGGCTGGCAGCTACGGATATGCTGCGGGCGGAGTGAGCGCATCGGCCGTAAGTAAAGGATGGAACAATATGCTCTCAGTGGGATATGGACGTACTGATGGCTACAGCCGTAACAAACAGGGCAATCTCAATGCTGACATTGAATATAAGAAAGCATTTTACAAAGGTATCTTTGACAACAGCAGACTGCATGTCAACTGGCATGCCGGAATGAGTATCAAGGACTGGGGAAGCAACACATTCTACTCTGCCAAATTTGATGACCAGTTTGAGCATACCGTAAAGACATATACTGCGGTTCAAGCCGAGAGTAAGATAGGCAGCATACATATCCATCCAAGCATCTGGTGGAATCACAATGAAGACCGCTTTGAGCTCATTCGCGGCAGCGAGGCTACAGTTCCGTTCAACTATCACCGCTCTGATGTGACCGGAGCCGCACTCAATACATGGCTTGACTGGCACCTGGGATGTACTGCCATAGGTCTGGAACTCAAGAATGAGAATCTGGTAAGCGGCAATTTAGGTGAGCCTTTAGACAATTCCATACATATAAAAGGAACTGACCGCGACTACATATACGGGCTTAACCGTACAAACTTCAGCATTATCCTGGAGCATAATGTAACCATAGGGAAGTTTGCAGTCAGTGTCGGAGCCGTAGGTATCCACAACACATGGAACGGCCGCGATTTCCGCATCTACCCTGGCGTTGACATGAGCTACAGGCTCACAAGCCGCCTTAAGACATTTGCCACCTACAACACTTCACTCAGACTCCCGTCTGTCACGGAACTTTACTACAGCGTAGGTGGTTATAAGGCCGATAAGCACCTGCGTCCGGAGCAGCTTACGGCATATGACATCGGACTGAAATATACAGACTACAACGGAATCCAGGCATCGGCATCACTTTTCTACAATCATGGAACCGACATGATAGACTGGATAATGGATGTAACCCAACCCGAGGATAAACGACACTGGGAATCAGTCAATTTCACACAGGTCAACTCATGGGGAACAGAGCTGAAGGCCATAATAGATTTTGAGACCCTGTTTCCCTCACAGCGTCTGTTCCGTTCAGTAAACCTTGCGTACAGTTATATCAATCAGGAGAAGGTTGATGTTGAGGGAATTCAAAGCCGTTCCACCTTGGAGTATCTCAAGCACAAGGCCGTGGCCGGGTTCAGTTTCGGAATACTGCCTAATCTGACATTGGGAGTAAACCTCCGATACCAGGACCGCGCCGGCTCCTATACGGGAACAGACGGATTGGTATATGACTACGATCCCTATTTCCTGACCGATGCTAGACTTCAACTTGATAAAGGCAATCTCATAATATTTCTGGAAGGGAACAACCTCACGGACAAGAGTTATATAGATTACGGCTGTGTACCCCAGCCCGGCATATGGGGTATAGCCGGATTCTCAATCACATTGACACAAAAGAAAAAGTGACAACATTTGTGTATGGAATGCACAAAGACATTTCAATGTGATATAGTAAAGGTGGCAAATTTGACAGATTCTTAGTAATTTTGCGGTTTGAAACTGAAAGAAGCATAAATGAACATTGCAATAGTCAAATACAATGCCGGAAACATACGCTCAGTCATAGGTGCACTCACAAGACTTGGCGTAACACCCCTGCTTACGGACAATGAAGAGGAACTGAGACGTGCCGATAAAGTTATATTCCCGGGTGTGGGTGAAGCCAGCACCACAATGGAATATCTCCGTGCCCATGGACTGGACCGCATAATCAAGGACCTCAAGCAGCCGGTCCTGGGAATTTGCCTGGGCCAGCAGCTCATGTGCAGCCATAGTGAGGAGGGTGATACTGACTGCCTGGGCATTTTTGATGTCCCCGTACTCAAATTCCAGCCACAGCGCCATGAGGACAAGGTTCCTCACATGGGTTGGAACACCATTGAGACTACCTCTGACGGAATCTTCAAGGGATTCAGCAAACCGGAGTTTGTATATTTTGTACACAGTTTCTATGTTCCTGTATGCCAGTGGACAGCCGCCAGGACCGAGTATATACTCCCGTTTACCGCGTCACTCCATAAGGACAATTTCTACGCTACCCAGTTCCACCCTGAGAAGAGCGGCCCCACAGGAGAGCGTATTCTTAAGAATTTTCTTGACATATAAGAGCGATGGACATAATTCCTGCAATTGACATAATAGACGGCAAGTGCGTACGCCTGACCAAGGGTGACTACAACATCTGCAAGACCTACAGTGACAATCCGCTGGACATGGCACTCAGATTCCAGGACGCCGGCATAAAACGCCTGCATCTGGTAGATTTGGACGGTGCCCGCAGCAAGCATATAGTCAACCACCCCACCCTTGAATCAATAGCCACCCACACGGATCTGACCATAGATTTCGGTGGTGGAATAAAGGCCCGTACAGACCTGGAGACAGCACTTGGATGCGGGGCACAAATGGTAACCGTAGGCAGCACTGCGGTGGAGCACCCCGAGCTCATGGCAGAATGGATAGAGGAGTTTGGCCAGGAGCACATAATCCTTGGGGCCGATGCACGTGACGGCAAGATCTCCGTAAACGGCTGGAAAGAGGACAGCGCCCTTGAACTTGATGATTTCATAAGTGACTACATGAAAAAGGGAATCAGCAAGGTACTATGCACTGACATAAACAAGGACGGCATGCTACAGGGCCCATCGGTGGAACTATACCGCCAGCTACTGGCCAAGTTCCCTGACATTTATCTGATAGCAAGCGGAGGAGTAAGTTCTGTAGATGACCTGCTCCAGCTGCAAGAAGCCGGACTGCCCGCAGCAATTGTAGGCAAGGCTTACTACGAGGGACGCATAACCCTTGAGCAACTTTCAAAACTTAGCCAAGAGTAAGAGTATGTTAGCAAAAAGAATAATACCCTGCCTGGATATACGTGACGGACGTACCGTAAAGGGCACCAACTTTGTAAATCTGCGCGATGCCGGAGATCCCGTAGAACTGGGCCGTCTCTACAGCGAACAGGGTGCCGACGAACTTGTATTCCTGGACATAACCGCATCGTTTGAGGGAAGAAAAACATTTACAGAACTGGTAGAACGCATAGCTGCCAACATATCGATTCCTTTCACCGTAGGCGGAGGCATCCATGAGCTAAAGGACGTGGAGCGTCTGCTCAGTGCCGGAGCCGATAAGGTATCAGTCAACTCAGCCGCAATCAAGAACCCCGACCTGATAAATCAGATTGCGTTAAACTTCGGTTCCCAGGTATGCGTAGCCGCAATTGATGCCAAGCAAATGCCGGAAGGATGGCGCTGCTTCCTGAACGGAGGACGCGTTCCAACAGAACGTATGCTCTTTGAGTGGGCGCATGAGGCCGAGGACCGTGGCGCAGGAGAGATACTGTTTACCAGCATGGATCATGACGGAGTCAAGCAGGGTTTTGCGAATGAGGCACTACGCAAACTTTCCGATGAACTGACAATTCCCATAATTGCATCGGGAGGAGCAGGCGCCAAAGAGCATTTCCGTGACACTTTCATAGAGGGTCATGCCGATGCCGCACTGGCCGCAAGCGTTTTTCACTTCGGAGAGATACCGATTCCCGAATTAAAGCAGTACCTTTGCAGTTTGAAAATTCCTATAAGATTATAATATACAAAATGATGGATATAGATTTTGAGAAAATGGGCGGTCTTGTGCCCGCAATCATCCAGGACAATGTGACACGCAAGGTCCTGATGCTGGGTTTTATGAACAAAGAGGCATATCAGAAGACCGTTGAGACCGGAAAAGTCACATTCTGGAGCCGCACCAGGAACTGTCTTTGGACCAAGGGCGAGACAAGCGGTAACTTCCTGAACGTAAAGGAGATCCTTCTTGACTGCGACAAGGACACCCTGCTCATCAAGGCACGTCCTGAAGGCCCTGTATGTCATACCGGAGCTGATACCTGCTGGAATGAGCAGAACTCAGTTGACCTGAACTTCCTGTCCTATCTGCAGGACTTCATTGACCGCCGTCACAAGGAGATGCCTGAAGGCTCTTACACCACATCACTGTTCAAGAGCGGCGTAAACCGCATGGCCCAGAAAGTTGGTGAGGAGGCAGTAGAGACCGTCATCGAGGCCACAAACGGCACTGATGACCGTCTGATTTATGAGGCATCGGACCTTATCTACCACCTCATTGTGCTGCTTACATCAAAGGGACACCGCATTGAGGAACTTGCCGCTGAACTGGTAAAACGCCACAAGGAATAAATGGAGATTATCGATTATCGTAACGTTGAGGTTCGTCAGGAGGATATGTTCGTCCTGGGTGACGTAACCTTTACAGTACAGGAGGGTGATTTTGTCTATCTGATAGGCAAAGTAGGCTCAGGAAAGAGCAGTCTTTTCAAGACACTCTACGGAGAACTGGATGTACTCTGCCCTACGCCTGACAGCCATGCCATTGTACTAGGCATGAACCTGACTACAATGAAAAAGCGTCAGATTCCACGCCTGCGCCGCCAGATGGGAATAGTATTCCAGGATTTCCAGCTGCTTACAGACCGCAACGTGTTCGATAATCTGAGTTTCGTACTCAAATCCACCGGATGGAAGGACAAGAAGCTCATCCATCAGAAGATTTTCCAGGTGCTTGACCTGGTTGGAATGGATACCAAAGGCTACAAGATGCCGCACGAGCTCTCAGGTGGAGAACAACAGCGTATCTGCATAGCCCGTGCCCTGCTCAACGACCCCAAACTGATACTGGCCGATGAGCCCACCGGCAACCTGGACCCCGAGACAGGACACCAGATCATGGAAATCCTGCACAAGGTTGGCCAGAGCGGTACCACAATCCTTATGATAACCCATAACCTGCAGTGGATTGAAGAGTTCCCCGGCCGCGTATTCAAATGTCAGGACCGTAAGCTTCTGGTTGACGCTGAATCCAAGGAACTAGCAGAAGAAGAGAAATAACCACAACACGACTATAACATGAAAGTTTTGAAATTCGGAGGCACATCTGTAGGAAGCCCCGAGCGAATGAAAGAAGTAAGCCGCCTTATCACCCAAGACGGTGAGCAGAAACTGGTAGTCCTGTCAGCCATGTCAGGAACCACCAATTCACTTGTAGAGATTGCCCAGTACCTTTACGGCGGCAACAAGGCAGGCGCCGATGATGTAATCAACCGTCTGCGTACCAAGTATTTTGCACACGTACCCGAACTGCTCTCCAAAAAGGAGAACCAGGATGAGTTGAACAAGTTCCTTGAAGAAAAGTTCTCATTCCTGCAGTCATTCTATATAGACAACTTCAGTGAGAAGGAGGAGAAGATCATTCTTGCCCAGGGAGAGCTCATCTCAACCTACATGGTTACCCTCTACCTCAAGGAACAGGGCATCAAGGCAACTCTCCTGCCGGCACTTGACTTCATGAAGACCGATGCAGATGCAGAGCCCGACATGGCCTACATAACTGAATATGCTAACAAGCAGTTGCAGTCAGTTCCCGGAATGCAGATATACATAACACAGGGATTCATCTGCCGCAATGCCAAAGGTGACATAGACAACCTGCAGCGTGGTGGAAGTGACTACACCGCATCAATACTTGGTGCCGCCATCAAGGCTGATGAGATCCAGATCTGGACCGACATTGACGGCATGCACAACAATGACCCGCGTGTAGTTGACAAGACACAACCAGTACGCCACCTCCATTTTGAGGAGGCAGCTGAGCTGGCATATTTTGGAGCCAAGATACTCCACCCCACATGCATCCAGCCTGCCAAGGCAGCCAACATACCGGTACGTCTGCTCAACACCATGGAGCCATCGGCCCCTGGCACACTCATTGACAACCGCAACGAGCCCGGCCGTATAGCAGCTGTAGCCGCCAAGGACAACATCACAGCCATCAAGATCAAGTCAAGCCGCATGCTTCTGGCCCACGGCTTCCTCAAGAAGGTGTTTGAGGTATTTGAGACCTACCGCACATCTATTGACATGATCTGCACATCAGAGGTAGGCGTATCAATGTCAATAGACAACATCAAGCATCTTGATGAGATTGTTGGCGAACTCAAGAAATACGGTACAGTAACCGTTGACCATGACATGTGCATAGTATGCGTGGTTGGTGACATGAACTGGGAGAACCTGGGATTTGAGTCACGTGCACTGGATGCCCTGGCCGATATACCCGTTCGCATGATCTCCTACGGTGGCAGCAACTACAACATATCATTCCTTATCAAGGAAGCCGACAAGAAAGCTGCCCTGCAGCGTCTGAGCGATTTCCTCTTTAACGGCAAGAAATAATGCATACTCCCTGTTACCAATATGACCTGGGAATACTGGAGAGTACCCTCAAGTCAATAAGCCAGTGCACCGCCGGCAGTCCTGACTGGCACGTGCACTATGCCATAAAGGCAAATGCCAACCCTCTGTTACTCAAGCTCATCAACCGATACGGTTTGGGTATAGACTGCGTGAGTGGAGGCGAGATACAGGTAGCACTGGATAACGGCTTCAAGGCATCATCAATAGTATTTGCCGGAGTCGGCAAGGCTGACTGGGAGATTGACCTGGCACTTAATTCAGGCATCGCATGCTTCAACGTAGAGTCCGAGGCTGAACTTGATGTGATAGCCGAGCGTTGCGCTGCCCTGGGTAAGAGCGCCCGCATAGCTTTCCGTGTTAACCCCGATGTTGACGCCCATACACACGCCAACATCACCACCGGTAAGGCTGAGAACAAGTTCGGAATAGAGATTCCCATGCTTCTGCCCATTATACGTAAGGCTTTGGCCAACCCGTGTTTCAAGTTTGAGGGTCTGCATTTCCACATAGGTTCACAGATCCTGGATATGGAGCCTTACCACCTGCTCTGCAAGAAAGTTAATGACCTGCAGGACAAGCTGGAGGCTGAAGGCATAAAACTTGACAGCATAAATGTAGGCGGCGGCCTGGGTATAGACTATGTCAATCCCGAGCAGAACCCTGTTCCGGACTTCAAGCAGTATTTCAACATCTTCCGTAGCGAACTCAAGCTCCGTGCCGGACAGCAGCTCCACTTTGAACTGGGCCGCGCCGTAGTGGCACAGTGCGGACGTCTGGTTACCAAGGTGCTTTACGTAAAGCAGGGAACTATAAAGAAGTTTGCCATTGTTGATGCAGGATTCACTGAACTTATCCGCCCCGCCCTGTACGGAGCACATCACAAGATCGTGAACCTGAGCTCAAACGGCCCGCAGCAGAAGTATGACGTGGTAGGTCCCATCTGCGAGTCATCGGATGTATTCGGCAAGGATGAGATGCTGACTGAGGTTCACCGCGGTGACCTGATAGCCCTGCTCTCTGCCGGCGCATACGGAGAGGTGATGGCATCACAGTACAACTGCCGTCCCCTTCCCCCCACTGAAGAGACTAAGTTCTGAAAACGTGCAAAAGGGGACTGTCCCCAATTGCACGTTTTAGAATCTCCAGAGCAGACCTAATGATATTGGGATATCCCAATACAGGTCTTTTTCATATTCAATCAGCGCAACTCCTCCCTTAAGGTCTAATGCCAGATCTCTTGTGATAAAGATATCATAACCCAGTTCACAGTTAAAGAAGTTGTCAGAATGACGACTGGTAGAGGGCTTACCACGGAATGACAGAGAGAATGCACCTATGTCAAGCCCGGCGCCAATGCTCCATGTAAAGCCAGGATCAAAGAGGTTCTCTTCATTGAGCGAGCCTGTGGTGTAACCCAGGTCACCCAAGATTGAGAATCCACCGTAACTGCCAAACCTGTACTTAAGCTGAACCACGTCACGCATGGTTCCTGACTGGGCAAAGAACTGTACTTGAGGCGACAAGGAGAAATAGGGAAAACGGTCATCGGGGTTATCCCAGTTCTGGACAACAGCCACAAGCATTCCGGCCGATGCCACTGCAACTGCGGCAGCACCTATCATCAGCGCGGTATCATCAACTTTGTCAAGATTTATTTCGGGAGCCTTGGTATGATGTGTATTGTTGTAACGGGTTGATGAAGGTGTCCATCTGTCATATCTGCGACCATCATAATAATGTGCCCTGTGAAAAACATCGAACCAGAAAATATCATGATATATATCAAACAGGTCCACAAGCAGCATAGCCAAAATGGGATCATCAGGATCACTTGTGCTGTACTTCTTGCCATCAGCATCAAGGGTGCTGTATATGATGTTTTCAACAACGACCTCCTTTACAGGTTTCTCAACAGGAACAGGATCCTGCACCTGAGACACCGTATCCGGCATAAAGAGGTCATACATTATTGATTTGGTCTTGTCCTTATATACAAAGTGGAACTGGGCGGTAACCTCTGCAGGACAATTCTTGTACATGGTAAGATAGTCTTTACCATCATCTGCTGTAGTTACCTCACCCCAAACCATCATGTTCTGTTTCTCTTTTTTCTTACCTTGCATCGTTGCAAAAGGTAACATAAGGGCCATCAGCAAAAACAAATATTTCTTCATATCATCCTATTTTCAGCGCGGCATTGACCGTGTTCTGTTTTCACTGCAAAGATAAACAGGGAAGTTTACCTGAATAAGGATTTTTTCCTAAAAGAAGCGGGGAAATATCCTATTGATGTTTTTTTTTCTATCTTTGTAACATACTATAGACTACACCTACTAATGAAGAGAATTATCATATCAGGGATTATCTTCTGTCTGACCTTCTTAATTGCACAAGCACAAGATAAATTCATATTTACGCCACAGTGGACTGCACAGGCACAGTTTGCAGGTTATTATGTGGCTTTGGAAAAAGGATTCTATAAAGACGCAGGGGTAGATGTAGAGATTGTACACCCTTCTATCACACAATCTGCGATAAGCCGTATAAGAGACAACAAGAGCCAGGCCACAACCCTGCAACTGGCACAAGCCTTGGAGATAATTGATGACGGTATTCCTATTGTGAACATACTCCAGACCTCCATGAACAATGCAATGGTAATAGTCTCAAGACGTGGCCAGAACCCTCTTAAGCAAGTGGGAGCCAAAGTGGGAATCTGGAATGCCGGATTCGGGCAGATAGCACAATGCATGAGCAAGCAGGAGAATCTGAACTACCAATGGGTTCCTTTTGCTAACAGTGTCAACCTATTCATATCGGGAGCCATTGATGCCACACTGGCCATGAGCTACAATGAGTACTACCAATTGCTCCAGACCGGAATAGAACTGAATGAAACCAATGTTTACAGATTCTACAATCATGGATATAACATCCAGGAAGACGGTCTCTATATGACCAGGGAATACTATGAGAGCCATAAAGAACAGGCCATGCTTTTTGCCGAGGCAAGCCGCAGAGGCTGGGAATGGGCCGCAGAGAATCCGGAAGAGACCCTTGAAATCGTGATGAAATATGTACAGGCCAATCACATTGCTACCAACAGAATACTCCAGCAGCTTATGCTTGATGAGGTACTGAAACTGCTGGTTGACCGCGAGAACAAAAGACGCATATACACTCTGCGTCCTGATATGGTGGAACAGGCCTCCAATCTCATGTTTGAGAACGGAATGCTCAGCCGCCCAGTCACGTATGAGGAATTGATTGCAGAATAAAGTAGGGTTATTACTATGAAGCAGAAATCACTCTCAACCAGATTAAGTATCTGGATAGTACTCTTTGCAGGACTCATTTTCATAGCTGCCCTGGGCGTTTTCTTCAATGAATCACGCAAAGCCGTCAGACTTGAAGCCATACAACATGCCACCCAATCACTTGACAATACAGTACAACGCGTAACCAATATCCTTACGCAGGTCAAGGTGGCAACAGATAATACGGATTGGCTCATTAAAAGACATCTGGATGCACCTGACTCCATGTTCGTTTACAGCAGACGTATCCTTGAGAATAATCCCATCCTGAATGGTTGTTCCGTAGCTTTTGAGCCTTTCTTCTTCAAAGACAGAGGGTTGTATTTCTCTGCATATTCCCTGAACACTAACGGTTTGATACAGACCATCCAGGAAGGCAATGACTATTATCAGTATTTCTCCATGGACTGGTATCAGCTGCCCAAACTGCTGGACCATCCCTGCTGGACTGAACCTTTTTCAGATTTCAACCCACAGGGCATATCATCCCCTGACATGATCATCTCATACTGCAAGCCTCTAAAAGATGAGAATGACGTGTTTTTTGGAACCATCTCTGTTGATTTATCACTCGAATGGCTTTCAAAGACCATATCAGCAGTTAAGCCCTACCCTAATTCATACAGCATCATGATTGGCCAGGGCGGTACATTCTTTGTACATCCTGATACTACCAAGCTGTTCTACCAGAGTATATTTACGCCTACACTGATTAAGGCTGACACAGCCATCACAGGCTTGGGGCACGCCATGCAGGCCGGACAGGAAGGAATGCGCCAACTTACAGTTGACGGAGAGGATTGCTATGTCTTCTACAAACCGCTTGACGACACGGGATGGAGCGTCGGCATTGTTTGTCCGGCCATGGATATTTTTGGCGGATATTACCGTCTCATCAACGCTATAATAGGAATTGTGATAATAGGCTTGCTCCTGATGCTCATGATATTCAGTGGCATCATATCCAATCACCTTGAACCGCTTGTAGAACTTTCATATCAGGCTGAAACCATAGCGTCGGGCCGTTTTGATGAGGAGATTACGGAATACAGACATAACGATGAGATTGGAAAACTGAATGAATCATTCAGATACATGCAACAGTCCATTGTACGTCAGATTGAAGAGTTGAAACAGGTAAACGAGCAGAAAGGACGCATACAAGGTGAGCTTAAGATTGCCCGCGATATCCAGATGGCTATGCTCCCCAAGATATTTCCGCCATATCCTGATAGAGATGACATTGATGTTTTCGGGCAATTGACTCCTGCAAAAGAGGTGGGTGGCGACCTGTTTGACTTCTTTATCCGTGATGAGAAGCTGTTCTTCTGTATCGGCGATGTATCCGGCAAGGGGGTTCCGGCATCACTCTATATGGTGGTGACAAAGGCTCTGTTCAGGACCATATCGGCACATGAATCATCACCGGAGAAAATCATATCCAGAATCAATGACGCCATGTCGGAGGATAATGATTCCAACATGTTTGTCACCCTGTTCGTAGGTGTTCTGGATCTACCCACCGGACGTATGCACTATTGCAATGCCGGTCACGATGCGCCGATACTTATCGGTAATACCGGCGCCGGATTATTGCCCGTTGACTCAAACCTGCCGGTGGGAGTAATGGCTAATTGGAAGTTCACGCTGCAGGAGACCCTTATTGACCCGGACACGACAATATTCCTTTATACTGACGGACTCCCCGAGGCTGAGAACATAAATCATGACCAGTTTGAGATGAACCGCACCATTGACCTGGCGCATAATCTGCAACAAAACCGGGTATTCTCACCTACAGCTATAATAGAACGCATGACCAGTGCCGTTCATGAATTCGTAGGTGAGGCTGATCAGAGCGATGACCTTACCATGCTTGCCATTCAGTACACAAAGCATCATGAGGAGATAAAATATCAGCGCACCCTCACACTCACCAATGACCTGAAGCGCGTACCCAGGCTCAACACCTTCATTGATGAGGTTTGTGAAGCCAATGGCTTTGATATGTCTTCAACCATGCAGATCAATCTGGCCATTGAGGAGGCCGTTGTCAATGTCATGAACTACGCTTATCCCGCAGGTACGGTAGGCAACGTAACAATTGAGGTCAAATCAAACGGCTCTGAGGTATCATTCATAATCATTGATTCCGGTACACCTTTTGACCCCACAGCCAAACCTGAGGTTGATATAACGCTTAGTGCGGAGGATCGTTCCATAGGAGGACTGGGAATACATCTGATACGTCAGATTATGGACCATATCAATTATGAGAGAGTCAACGGACGCAACGTACTCACTCTTATCAAGAAAATAAGTAAATGATGACTGCCATACCTCTTTCTATATTCAACATCGATCTGGCATCAGGAAATCTCATCCTGCTTGTCTCCATTCTGATGTTCATTGCCATAATCATGGCTAAAATAGGCACTAAGTTCGGTGTTCCCACAATGCTTCTGTTCCTCATAATAGGAATGTTGGCCGGAGAGGATGGTTTAGGCATCAATGTGAATAAATTGGGAGCGGCAGAGTTCCTTGGGCATCTTGCCATGACCATAATCCTGCTCACAGGTGGTTTGGAGACATCACTTGAGGAGACACGTCCTATCATCAAAAAAGGAATTTCCATGTCAACGCTGGGCGTATTCCTGACAATAGTAGCCACAGGTATATTCATTTATTTTGCACTGGGTGACAAGATTGGAGGTGCAGGTACAACCATCATGGGATGTTTCCTTCTGGCCACAGTGCTCTCATCAACAGATTCAGCATCCGTATTCTCAATACTGCGAGGTCACCGTCTCACACTCCGTGAAAACCTGGGACCGATGCTTGAGCTTGAGTCTGGAAGTAATGACCCTATGGCATATGTGCTTACCATACTCCTGGTACAAATTATGGAAGCACTTCACGGCGTGTCAGGGGCATCAGGCTCATTTAATATAATTCTTACCGGTATCTGGATCCTGATAAAGCAGATTATACTGGGCTTTGGAGTAGGACTTGCCATTGGACACGCTGCCCGTTGGCTGTTGCCCAAAATAAAGCTACAGACAAGCCCGCTATACTCTATAATGATTCTGAGTATCGCACTGTTCGCTAACGGTTTTGCATCATCCATAGGCGGTAACGGACTTTTGTCTCTATACGTATCGGCTATTGTAATAGGTAACACTCCAAACCTGCCGTTCAAGAAAGACGTGCTCCTGTTCTTTGACGGAATAACATGGCTCTCACAGCTTATCATGTTCCTGTTACTGGGTCTGCTGGCCAAGCCTTCACAGATACCACATATCATTTGGCCGGCAATCCTAATAGGACTGTTCCTTATGCTTATAGCACGCCCAATCGGTACCCTGCTCAGTCTGGCACCGTTCAAAGGATTCACATTCAGAGCCAAAATTCTGGCTTCATGGGTAGGACTCAAAGGAGCGGGCCCCATCCTGTTCGCACTCTATACCGTAGTAGAGGGTGTGGATGGCTCCAATGAGATATTCAACATTGTGTTCTCCATCACCTTGCTCTCACTTCTAGTTCAGGGAATGACTATTTCACCTATGGCCCGTCTGCTCAACATGAGTATAGATGATGACCCTGAAGTGGAGACATTCGGCATGGAAATACCGGAGGAGATGGGAATGCTGCGTGACCATATAGTATCAGAGGAGGATCTGGAACGCGGAGAGACACTGCGTGACCTGCATCTGCCTCACGGCATACGTGTAATTATGGTAAGGCGAGCTGAAAAGTATATCGTTCCTCATGGCAGCCTTAAGCTTATGGTTGGTGACAGGCTGGTCATCATTATGGGAGATACGGAAGATTAAAAACAATAATAAATATTAGAAGTATGGAAGTAAAAATCAACACACAGGATTCTGTAACGACCGCACAGTTAATAGGTCGTTTGGACACACCCGCATCACAGGAGATAAGCGGTGATTTTGATAATCTGACACAATTTGCTGCAGGAACCGTCATTCTGGACTGCAGTCAATTGCAGTACATCTCCAGCTCCGGTCTGAGACTGTTCCTGTCACTGCGCAAGGCTGCTGCATCAAAAGGCGGCAAGGTAATTGTGAAGGCCATCAACAATGAGATCCGCTCAGTGTTCATGATGACCGGTTTCCTGAACCTGTTTGAGATTCAGGACTGATAACATCAGTTTGTCACAAAAAGACCTGGGCCGATGCTTATGTGACCCAGGTCTTTTTCTATTCTTCAATCAGTCTCTCCGGATCCTCTCCGGTTTCTGAATCATCATCCAACTGAGGCAGGGGGTTCTTGGAACTCTGCTTAGCTCCCAATTTCTGTAGCTTACCGCAAGTCTGAAGTATGCTTTGGCCTCCGGGTTGAAGCTTCTTCTCACCATCCTCATAGGCCTTGAGAGCCTTTGACAGGGCATCGCCCATATTCTTGTACCTGCCCATGAACTGCCCCACTCTGTCCATAAGTTCATTGGCCAGTTCAAACACCTTCTCATGATTCTGGGCCTGAGTTATCTGGGTCCATGTAAGATTGATGATACGCAGAGCGGCAAACAGGGTCTGCTCATCGGCTATATAGACATTACTGTCCATAGCATTACGCCATAAATCGGGCTGCGCGGTGATAGCGGTCCAGAGAGCACCGGTGTTGGGCACAAACATAATCACATAATCCATACGCACCTTGGGAGGCTTTACGTATGATGAGTAATCCTTTGTGGAGAGTTCCTTTACATGCTTACGGATACTGTCCACATGAGCTTTGAGGTATCTCTGACGGTCAGCCTCATCCTCTGCATTCACATAATCCATGAAAGCGGTAAGAGATACCTTTGAGTCAATGATAACGTCACGTTTCTGATCAAGATGCAGGATGACATCGGGACGCATACCGTGGTCATCAACATTACGGACCACATCACCTGCAGAATCACGGATTGATGACTGTATCTCATAATGTACCCCCTTGGTCAGACCCTGGGATTCAAGCAACTCATCGAGAATGATTTCACCCCAGTTACCCTGCACCCTGCCTGCGTGACGGAACACGCGCGTAAGCTCATCGGCACTGTTCTTGGCCGCCTCGCTCTGGCGCATCATATTCAGAGCCTGAGTCTTGATCTCACCTCCTATCTCTGTTTGCTTTATGGTATTTTCCTTCATGGCCTCCTTCATCTTGTCAATAGTCTCCTTGAGAGGATTGACTATCTGTCCAAGACTGGTGTTGCTTGATGCAGAAAACTCCTCCTGACGTTTCTTAAGCATCTCATCAGTGGCGTCACGCATCTGTGCAGTCACTTTGGCTATCGTCTCATCAAATTTAGCCTGCTGTGCTGTGAGCAGTTCCTGCGTATGGGCCTGCCACTCCTCCTTGGATTTAAGCATCTGCTTATCGGCAGTCTGAACCTGTGACTCAAGTACCTTGACCTGCGCCTCAAGCTCTGCCTCACGCTTATGGTTACGTCCCAGCATAAAACCAGCCAGTAAGCCCAACGCTGCACACAAAACACCTATTATGATTTCCATCTGTCAAATAAATTGTTTCCAGTCGTAAATATAGTCAATAAATCATTGCCTAGGACAAAGAAAAAAATATCTTTGCATCTGTATTTTCAACAACATATTGAACTATGTCAAAGGCAAAACATCTTGACGCGCACTGTCAGTCAATCCTGGATGAATATCAGAATAATCTGCCACGTTTCAGGGAGATTGAACAGGATACAAAGGATAAGCTAAAAAAGACTCTGGCTGATGCCGGACTTATTGTCGCCGCCATAGAATCACGTGTCAAGGCATATGATTCATTGGCCGGCAAGCTGGAGTTAAAGGGACACAAATACAACAGTCTCTCAGACATTACTGATATATTGGGTCTGAGAGTGATTACATTCTACCTGGATGATGTGGATAAAGTAGCATCGGCCGTAGAACGTCTCTTTACAATAGACTGGGAGAACTCCGTTGACAAACGCAAGATACATGAGATAGACAGTTTCGGATATCTTTCACTGCACTATATCTGCTCTGTACCGGGTTTCCCGTACCGTTTTGAGATCCAGATGCGCACATTACTGCAGCATGCCTGGGCCAATATGGACCATGACACCGGTTACAAATCAGGCGTGGAGATACCCAAGCGTTACATGAGGAACATGAGCCGTCTGGCAGGTATGCTGGAACTTGTGGATGATGAGTTCAGCAAGATACGCATTGAACTGACTGACTACCGCCGCAGGGTACAGGCTCTTGTCCGCTCAGGCAATCTGGATGAGGTTCCCATTGATGGGGATACGTTCCGCAGTTACCTTGAACTGGAACCTTTCAACCAGCTTAACAAGCGTATTGCCGCCATGAACCAGGCTGAGATACAGGAGGTTCCGCTGATGCCCTACCTGCCCGTATTCAAAAGCATGGGGCTCAAATCGTTAGGTGATATAGCATCTGTCATCAAGAAATACTCCGACGGCGCTTACCAACTGGCATGCTATCAGATAGGACTTACAGACCTTGACATAATATCATCATCAATAGGACCGCAAGACCTTTGCATTGCATATATACTCAAGAACGGAGGCGGAAAGGCCGGAATAAAACACATGTTTGATACACTTAACGGTGAGTCAGACAGTAACGAGATGATGGCCGAGATGCTGATGGAGCAGGCAAAAGATCTTCCTTTTATGAATACAGATAACTGATATGCCAAACAAACCATTAGATACAGAACTGCTTGACCGCGCCATACTGTTCGCAGTCAAAGCACACACCGGCACAGAACGCCGCGGTAAAGGATTCCCGTATATTGTACACCCCATGGAGGCTGTTTCAATAGCTGCCACTATTACCTCTGACCAGGAGATCCTGGCTGCTGCAGCACTTCATGACACCGTTGAGGATACTGACGTAACAATTGAACAGATACGCTCCGAGTTCGGTGACAGAGTTGCATCACTTGTCAGCGCAGAGACGGACGTGGTCTTTGAAGACCGTACGGAAGAGGACAGCTGGCATGACCGCAAGCAGGCTGCCATAGACCGCCTGGCTGCAGTATCGAGAGATGCAAAAATCGTTGCTATGGGCGACAAGCTGTCCAATATGCGCGCCATTGCAAGAGATCAGTATATGCAGGGCGACAAAATATGGAATTTATTCCGTGTGCATGACCCTAAAGAACATGAGTGGCATTACCGTGGTCTGGCAGACTCTCTGCGCGAGCTGGATGACACATTTGCCTTCCAGGAGTTTGAATGGCTTATTAACAGAGTATTCGGCAGTAACAAATGAACCCAATAATAATCTCACTGAACGACTATGAGCTGTCCGGAGGCGGGGCTAACGGAGAGAGCTACAACCATAAGACTGATCCAAGCATCATGCTCAAACTCTATTTCCCCGGTAAGATACAGCAGCCGTTGGATGAGATGCTGCTTGCCCGTAAGGTCTATGAGTTGGGCATCCCTACTCCTGAGCCCGGAGACTACGTGGTTACTGATGACGGCCGTTACGGTATAAGGTTCCGCCGTATACTGGGAAAGAAATCATTCGCAAGGGCCACCGGCGATAATCCCAAGCTTGTAGGACAGTATGCCGAGCAGTTTGCCGACATGTGCCTTAAGCTGCATAAGGTACATGTGGATACCACCCAGTTTGAGTGCGTAAAAGACCGTTATTACCGTCTGCTTGAGGACAACCCCTTCTTTACCCCCGCACAGAAGGACCGCATAGGCCGTTTCATTGCCGATGCTCCCGACACCGATACCGCCATACACGGAGACCTGCAATACGGCAATGCCATATTCACAGACACTGACCGTTATTTCATTGACCTGGGTGATTTCTGTTACGGTTACAATATGTTTGACCTGGGTATGGTATATTTGTGCTGCGTCCTGAGCGAGGCTGAATTCATTGAGGAGGCATTCCACATGACCAAGCCCGTTGCCATAGAGTTCTGGAAGAACTTTGCACCGGCATATTTTGGTAAGGACCGCCCGATCAAGGATATTGAGGAGGAGATACGCCCCTACGCCGGCCTAAAGACACTGATTGTGGAGCGCGATACCAAACGCCCCATGCCAGAGCTGCGTGCCGGCATGTCTTCACTGCTGTGACCCAATAGGGACAGTCCCCTTTGGGTCACTCGAAGCGGATTGATTTTGAAGGAACGATGCGGGAGATGACAGCACACGGAATAAGCATCATCATCATAGAAAGCAGGAACATCACTATATTAAGAATGATGAACCATCCTGCCCCCAACTGCATAGGCACACTGTCCAGATAGTAGTTGGCCGGATCCAATGGTATGATATGGAACCACTGCTGCACAAGACAGATAATCACACCTACCAGATTTCCTATCACCATTCCTTTAAGGATAATGAATGATGCAAGACGCATGAATACACCTCTTACAGTCTTGTTTGATGCACCCAATGACTTGAGAGTACCTATTGTGGCCGTACGTTCAAATATGATAATGAGAAGACCTGATATCATAGTGAATCCGGCTATTCCCAACATTAGCGCAAGTATGATCCATACATTCAGGTCCAGAACATCGAGCCATGCAAAAAGACCGGAATGTGTATCGTATAATGTCTGGACAAGGAAACTCTCATCTGTCTGTTTCTCAAGCACATTGATCACATCACGCACCTGACCGTATCCATCATCTACCTTACGTACATCGGTAAGGCCTATCTCCAGACCGCTGTACTCATAAGGTTCCCATCCATTAAGACGCTGGAGCAACTGCAGTTCAGTAATTCCGAACATGCGGTCATACTCAAGAAAACCAGTCTCATAGATTCCGGTTACAGTAAGACGGCGTATGCGTACCTGATCCTGCATGAAATAGACATCGGCCTTAGCATCTACATCCAGCCCTAACATATCGGCAATGGCGCGGGAAAGCACTATCCAGTTGTTACCGAGTGAGTCCTGTGGCTGAGGGAAACCGCCCCTGACCATGTAGCGGTTAAGGAATGTGCGGTCATAATCGGCATTGATACCCTTAAGCATAAAACCATGAAAAGCCTCCGGGGTTCTTATTATGCAGGGTTTGCTCACATATGGCTGCACCCTTTCAATAAGACTCTGCGAGAGCAAGGCATACATGGTGGAATCCGTACATGGAACAGGATCCTCAAACGTACTCAGACCTGCGTAGTAATTTGTCACGGTGATA
The DNA here is from genome assembly GCA_902774275.1 of uncultured Bacteroidales bacterium. Classification (GTDB taxonomy): domain Bacteria; phylum Bacteroidota; class Bacteroidia; order Bacteroidales; family Bacteroidaceae; genus Colenecus. The sequence continues at coordinate 4,755 of CACYHN010000015.1, read as the reverse complement.
TGCTGTGAGAATCCCATCACCTTGTCGCGTACCTGACTTTTGAAACCGCGGGTTACGGCCAGGGTGAGTATCATCACCACCAGACCTACCGCAATGCCTGTTGTGGCAATGATGATAGCCGGACGCGAGCCTCCTTTAACGCCCTCGTCCCTACCGTACAGTCTTCTGGCCAGAAACTTCTCCATATCCAGTCGCGAAGGTATATATTTTATGCCTTATCCTGGCTTTTGACAACCTCTTATTTATAAAACGTTATTAGATGAAGAGCTTAAAATCGTGCACATATTAATACAAAATGTGCATATAAAAAAACAAATGATGACAAATTAAAAAAACACTAACCACCACTAAGTAACTTTGCAGCACTTTTCCAGGATATATGGATATTAAGGAAAATATTATCAGAATCAAAGCCAGTCTTCCCGAAGGCATAAAGCTTGTAGCGGTATCTAAAACGCACCCCGTAGAGATGCTGCAGGAGGCTTATGATGCCGGACAGCGTATATTCGGGGAGAACAAGGTGCAGGAGATGACCGCCAAGAGCCAGGTTCTGCCCCAGGATATCGAATGGCATTTCATCGGCCATGTACAGAGCAACAAGATCAAGATGATGGCTCCGTACGTATCGGTCATACAAGGCGTCGACAATTATGACAAACTTGTTGAGATTGACCGTCAGGCTGCCCGTTTTAACCGTCACATCACATGTCTGCTGCAGCTGCACATTGCCAGTGAGGAGACCAAGTTCGGATTCAGCCCCGATGAATGTACCGCTATGCTTGAGCAGGGTGACTGGAAGAACCTTAAGAATATAACCATAGGTGGTGTGATGGGAATGGCCACCAATACTGATGACCTGGCTCAGGTACGACGTGAGTTCAGCCGCCTTAAGGAAATCTTTGATACTTATAAGCAGAATTATTTTGCTGGCAGTGCTGATTTCAACACCATATCAGCAGGGATGAGCGGTGATTATGAGCTTGCCATAGAGGCAGGGAGCAATATGGTACGCATCGGTAGCGCCATATTCGGAGAGAGAAACTACAACTTGAACAAATAATTGAAATAAAATATTTACATGATTGATCATTACGACAGATCCGACAATGTCTTCACTGAGAAGAATCTGAACGCTTATATAAGCAGTTCCATTATCAAGAACTGGGATCTTGAGGCATTCACTGACTACAAAGGTTCTACACTGCTTTTCCGCGATGTAGCACGCCGTATCGCCAAGCTACACATCCTGTTTGAGGAGGCCGGACTTAAGCCCGGTGACCGCATAGCACTTTGCGGCAAGAACAGCTCCAACTGGGGAACCGCATGCCTGGCAGCCATCACTTACGACGCCGTAGTTGTTCCAATCCTTCATGAGTTCAAGGCCGATAACATACACCATATCATCAACCACTCTGAGACCAAGCTCTTCTTTGCCGGTGAGCAGATATGGGAGAACCTGAATGAGGCTTCTATGCCTGATCTTGAAGGTATCATACTGCTTGATGATTTCCAGATAGCAATATCACGCAATGAGAAACTCACTGAGGCGCGCGAACGTCTGAATGAACTGTTCGGCCGCAAATACCCCAAGGAGTTCACTGCCAAGGATGTCAAGTACTATGAGGCAGGCTTTGATGACATGGCCATGATCAACTACACATCAGGCTCAACGGGATTCTCCAAAGGCGTGATGCTCCCCTACCGCTCAATCATAAGCAACCATCTGTTCGGACGTAAGGCTCTGTTTGTGATGAAACCGGGCGACAGGATCATATCAATGCTCCCTATGGCTCATATGTACGGATTCTCTTTTGAGTTCTTCCATGAGTTCCTGATGGGATGCCACATCTACTTCCTGACCCGCCTGCCGAGCCCCAAAATCATATTCCAGGCTCTCGGCGAGATCAAGCCCACACTCATCGTTTCCGTTCCTCTTGTAATTGAGAAGATCATAAAGAAGAACATACTGCCCAAACTTGAGACTCCGCAGATGAAGTTCCTGCTCAAGGTACCTATCGTAAACGACCAGATCAAGAAAAAAGTCTGTGAGGAGATGATAAAGGGATTCGGCGGTAACTTCTATGAGGTAATCCTGGGCGGTGCACCGTTTAATCAGGAGGTTGAGAAATTCATATCGTCAATACGATTCCCCTATACTGTAGGTTACGGCGCAACCGAGTGCGGTCCTATCATAGCATATGATGACAAGAACACGTTTGCTCTCGGTTCATGCGGTAAACCCGTGCCCAACATGGAGGTTAAAATTCTGAGCGCTGACCCAGAACATGTACCCGGTGAGATTATATGCCGCGGTCCCAACGTGATGCTGGGTTACTACAAGAATGAGAAACTTACCGAGGAGACCATTGACAAGGACGGCTGGATGTACACCGGTGACCTTGGCATAATGGACAAGGATGGCAACATATTCATCAAGGGCCGCAGCAAGAGCATGATCCTGGGACCTTCAGGTCAGAACATCTATCCTGAGGAGATTGAGGATCACTTGAACAACATGCCTCTGGTAAATGAATCAGTTGTAATCTCTGAGAGTGACAAACTGGTTGCCCTGGTATATCCCGATTTTGACGAGGCTATGAAGACTGGCCTGACCGATGAGCAAATTGCCGAGGTTATGGAGCAGAACCGCCAGGAACTCAACAACATTCTGCCGTCATACGAGAAGATCTCACAGATACGCATCTACCACGAGGAGTTTGAAAAAACTCCCAAAAAGAGTATCAAACGTTTCCTCTATCAGAAAGAGTAAAGTTTCCTAAGCGAGCGAAATCAGACGATAAGGGTCTTGGAAACTCTCGCACCCACGCGAGACTAGTGGGAGGGGCCCGCGACTAAAAATATCTATTCTGGAACGATCAGTTTCGGAATAGATATTTTTCGTTGTGGGAGGGCGTTGTTTCAAAGGCCCTTATCGTCTGATTTCCCTTCTAATCCAGTTTCAGTACGGCCAGGAAGGCTTTCTGCGGAACTTCCACATTACCTATCTGTTTCATGCGCTTCTTACCCTTCTTCTGCTTTTCCAGAAGCTTGCGCTTACGCGATACATCACCGCCGTAGCACTTGGCGGTCACATCCTTACGCACCTGCTTGATGGTCTCGCGGGCAATGATCTTGGAGCCGATGGCGGCCTGGATTGCAATATCGAACTGCTGACGCGGTATGAGTTCCTTTAGCTTCTCGCACATGCGTCGGCCCAGGTCATAGGCGTTGTCCACATGAGTAAGGGTTGAAAGTGCATCAACCGGCTCACCGTTAAGCAGTATATCCAGCTTTATAAGCTTTGACGGACGGTATCCTGCCGGATGATAGTCAAATGATGCGTAGCCCTTTGATATGCTCTTGAGTTTATCGTAGAAGTCAATCACGATCTCACCCAAAGGTAACTTGAAGTAAATCTCCACACGGTTACCGGCAATGAACTGCTGCTTTACCAGCTCTCCGCGCTTGTCAAGGCACAGAGTCATGATAGGGCCGATATACTCGGTGGTGGTTATGATTGAAGCATCTATATAAGGCTCCTCAATATGGTCTATCAGCGTAAGGTCAGGCATGCCGCTGGGGTTGTGGACCTCGGTGGCGTTACCCTGCTTGTCATAGACCATGTATGATACGTTAGGCACGGTGGTTATGACGCTCATGTCAAACTCACGGTCCAGACGCTCCTGCACAATCTCCATGTGAAGCAGTCCTAAGAATCCGCAGCGGAATCCAAATCCTAATGCTGCCGATGACTCAGGGAAGAAACTCAGTGAGGCATCATTCAGTTGCAGTTTTTCAAGTGAAGCACGCAGATCCTCAAACTCATCGGCCTCAATGGGATAAACGCCGGCAAACACCATAGGCTTGGACTCCTCGAATCCGGCGATGGCGCTGCTGCAGGGACGGGCCACATGGGTGATGGTATCGCCCACCTTGACCTCAGTCGATGTCTTGATTCCGGAAATGATGTAGCCCACATCGCCTGTGGTCATCACATCACGCGGCACCATATCCATACGGAGCACGCCAACCTCATCGGCATCATACTCCTTACCTGTGTTGAAGAACTTGACCTTGTCACCCTTGCGGATGCAGCCGTTCTCAATCTTGAAATATGCTATGATTCCGCGGAATGAGTTGAATACCGAGTCAAATATCAGTGCCTGCAGCGGAGCCTCCGGATCGCCCACGGGATGCGGCACGCGCTCCACGATAGCGTTCAGAATCTCCTCAACGCCCATTCCGGTACGGGCCGATGCACGTATTATCTCATCACGCTTGCAACCTATCAGCTCCACAATCTCATCCTCAACCTCATCAGGCATGGCGCTCTGCATATCGCACTTGTTTATGACCGGGATAATCTCTAGGTCATGCTCAATAGCCATGTAAAGGTTACTGATTGTCTGCGCCTGTACGCCCTGTGTGGCATCAACCACCAGGATCGCGCCCTCACAGGCTGCGATTGAACGGCTCACCTCATATGAGAAATCCACATGTCCCGGAGTGTCAATAAGGTTCAGGACGTATTTCTGGCCCTTGTACTCATACTCCATCTGGATGGCGTGGCTCTTGATTGTGATGCCGCGCTCCTTCTCCAGGTCCATGTCATCAAGCATCTGGCCTTCGGTGATATTGATGGTATGAGTGTACTCCAGCAGACGGTCAGCCAGAGTTGACTTACCGTGATCGATATGTGCAATAATACAAAAGTTGCGGATGTTCTCCATATGGGGTGTTTTTACGCCGCAAAAT
>CACYHN010000014.1 GCA_902774275.1 uncultured Bacteroidales bacterium | reverse complement strand
CTGCGCCCGGACGCGGCGATGAACCCTGGACTCCCATGCACTTTGTCAGATAAAACGCCGCAAAGGGGTCGTTTCCCTTTGCGTCATTTGTTAAAAAAAACGACGCATTGTTAAACGACCCTAATGCGTCAAACGACCCTAATGCGTCACTTTGAGGGAGTGAGTGCCTGAGCTACGGCGGATTCTACGTCTTCCATCTTATCAGCTGATTCAAAACGTTTCAGGATTTTTCCGTCAGGTGAGATCAGGAACTTGGTAAAGTTCCATCGGATGTTGTTCTTGTTCTCAGCATTGGCTTTGAGATATGTGTAAAGAGGGTGCTCGTTTTCACCGTTTACCTCAATCTTGTCAAACTGGGTGAACTTGACGTTATAGTTGGTTGAGCAGAACTCTTTGATCTCTGCAATGGTGCCGGGAGCTTGCCCTCCAAACTGGTTGCACGGGAAATCCAGAATCTCAAATCCCTGCTCGTTATACTTCTCATAGATAGCCTCCAGATCCTTGTACTGTGGGGTGAATCCGCAGCGTGTGGCTGTATTCACTATCAGCAATACCTTTCCCTTGTATTGCTCAAGGCTTACCTCTTCACCCTTATCGTTCTTGACCTTGAAAGAATAGATGTTGTCCTGTGCCGATACAGCCGCTACGGCCATAAACAGCATGATGGTTGTTATTAACTTTCTCATAAAATGTGTTTTAATCATTTAATGGCACAGGGGGACTGTCCCCCTGTGTCAAAATCAGAAGTCCAGATATGACAGGATAAGCTCAACTGCCTTGTCCTCAGTGAGATAATCCATATTGAGGACCATATGGTAGTTACGCGCATCATATCGGCTCTGGCCGGTATAGCGTAGCACGTAGTTGTCACGAGCCTTATCTACTGTTTCTATAACCTCCTGGGCTTTTTCACGTGAAAGCCCCTGCTTGCGCATGATACGGGCAATACGATTCTCTTTTGAGGCGGTGATAAGTATATCCACCTTGTTGGGGCGGTCCTTGAGTACAAAGAAACCTGAGCGTCCGGCAATTACGCATGAGCCCTCATCGGCAATTCCGTTAAGGATCTCTTTTTCAGCCTCAAAGACATCATTGACACTAAGTGATGAATTATACTCGGCTATATAATCACTGCCACCGTCAACCAGCAGACCGCTCATGGGTACGGGAGCAACCATCTGGATGAAATCATCCAGCCAGCGTTTCTTCTTTCCCTTAAGTTCCTCTATGCTGTTTGGTGACAGGTTGAGCTTAGCCTGAAGAGCATCAATCAGTTCCTTGTCACTGAAACGCACACCCAGTTTCTCTGCCAGTTTACGGCCGATGGTTCTGCCACCTGAGCCTACCTCACGGCTGATGGTTATTACAAATGGTTTTTTCATTGTGATTATAGTCTTATTTGTTTCTTGTCTAACGAAATCGTTTGCATAGATACAAAAAAAGTATCAATATCACCTCCACAAAAGAAAAAAAATGGCACAGAAGGGACAGTCCCCTTTGTGCCACTTTTATTGCTGAATCAGAAAATATACAGGTAGGATAGGTCTGTGTTGCACTGCAGTACTTGTTCTGCACTACCGGTGGCGGGATCATATGAGAATACGCCCGATGCATCCACGCCGTATGCTGTAACATAGAACTTGCCGTCATACTCACAGATGGAGCCGCTGTGAGGATCAGTGTTGGGAATACCCTGGATTCTCTTTATGGTCTTGCTGTTGAGGTCTATGACAACGGCTATTGAATTATGTGCAGTGTAGGGATTGTCGCCGTTAAGTTCCAGACAGGCCACGAAAGCTATAACCTTATCATTACCCATATAATATGAGTTGTAGATTGATGCGGGCTTCCAACCATCCGTACCCTCGATGACAGTCTCGCTGATATCCCATGAACGGTCGGTGTCAAAATCCGTGTTGCCTGCAGGAATACATACAAAGCCGTTCTTTACATACGTGGGGTCATAACCAAAGTTGCCGCAGCAGGCTATGTAGATATCATTAGCTTCATTCATGAACATCATGCCAGGCAGGAAAGGACGGGTGGGGAAGCTGAGTCCGGAAGTGGTCTCCGATATCATCTTTTCAACTGCATCGGTATTAACATCTATAACCAGGACGTCAATCTGGCGGTAATCCTCAAACGGCATCCATGTGGGGCCTACCTGATCCAGAGCGATAAACAGTTTTCCGTCACGTATGATACCGCGGGCTGGATCTGCACTCTGGTCTGAGTGAGCGTACTGGCTGAGGTCTATCTCACCTTTGAGTTTAAGTGTCATGGGGTTTACAATCAGGATATTGCCCAGTCCGTACTGAGGGATATATGCCTTGTTGTCATCATACTTGATCAGTGTGTAAGGAGCTGAACCGGGAGTGATCTGCATGGAGGCAGCCCTGGTGAAACCGTCGGCAGAACGTACGTAACGCACAAGCTCGAGATTGCTTCTTATCATCTCACTGGGGAATACGTAAACGTCATTTCCATATATTGATATGGTGGATGAGAAGCCTACCTGCATGGCGTTGTCAAATTTTACCTCCTTGCCAAAGTCCTCAACCTGAAGCAGGTATGACGCACCGCTTGCACCGTCATCGTTCTTGATTGTGGGCTCGATAAGGATGTGACCCTTACCGCCGGGGAAAGATTCATTCTCATCATTGTTTTCCTTGTCACATGCTGTGAACATAAGAGCCATACCGCACATGGCGGCTGCGCTGTAAAAAAGTGTCTTTCTCATTATTGAAATAGTTAATTGATTGTTATCTAAGAATATAGCGTAGTTTTATACCCAGAGTGCGTCCCGGCAGCGGGCAGTTGTATTCCGATATTACCTTGGCATCGGCTACGTTCTTTATCTTGCCCGATATGTAGAGGCGCTGGTCAAAGAAACTGTGCTCAAATCCTAAGTCAAAGGTTAAACTGCGCGGGATACGTCTCTTCTCGTTCTTGGTGAGCTCAAAGTCATAGAAATACTCCTCTATGAATGAGGCATCGGCAAACAGGCGGGTGTTCTGTCCGCTGCCGCCAAATAGGTTCTCCTTGTGAAACTCGAGCCCGGCGTTGGCCATGAAGTAGGGGATGTTGGGCATACGTTTTCCTTTGGTGGGGTTGGGCAGGTCCTTGCCGGCCTCATGCTCGCGGGTGTCACGCAGATCCTGGTAGGTCACGTTGGCATAACCGTAGAGCCAGGGCAGCACATCGGCCTTGACCTCAGCCTCAACTCCTATGGTGCGCATCTCACCAAAGTTCTGGTACTGTGCGCCCAGGATACCTTTTACAAAACGGATCATGTCATCCACATGCATGTAATAACCGTTGAGCTTAATCTGCAGGTTGGTGGGATGGATGCCTGTCAGGTCATAGAGCAGTCCGGCATTGAAACTAAGGTTGCGCTCAGGCATAAGCTGCTCAGATGGTGCTATGGTGGAGCCGTCACCAAGAAGCTCATTCTCGGACGGTATGCGTACGTCATAACCACCTGACAGCTTGGCCATCAGTCCTGGAGTGATACGGTAGCGTATGGCCTCACTGAATCCGGCGCTTGTCTTGCGCAGTGAGATGTCCTCTACCGGAACTGTTACGTACAGGTTCTCATATTGGGTGTCCATACCGTACCAGTAGTAACGGCCTGTGAGTGAGCTTAAGAAACGCTGGTCAAGTGAACGGTAGTCATAGGTGAGACCTACTACCCAACTGCGCATCCTGGAGTCAAAGTCAACCTGCTTGCCCAGACTCTTTATCTTGAGCTCGTCACTGGGACGGCCATCGGCTGTCTGGATGAGTGAGTTGAATATCACAGAGTGGCGTTTGTTGATGAGATACTCTATGTAGAGCTTGTTCAGGAGCGTGAATTTCCTGTTGTCAGAGTTTGTGGCATAACGGTTACCTATTATCTCGCCGCCATAGACGGAGGGTGTGGCGTGCGCCTGTCCGTTCCAGTCATAATAGCTTCTGGCGGTATCTATCATGTTGTACTGTGTGTAAGCTAAAGCGGTTGACATATCAAAGTCAAGCCCCTCAACAAGGAAGTCATCCTTGACCAGTTTCAGGTTGAGCAGATATCCTTGTGACTTGCTGTGGGCGTATCGGATATCGGTCTCTATACCTTGTATCTCATGGTAGGTGTTTACATATACGGGTTCCAGTTCCACTTCATCAAACCACCATTTGTATGCCTTTACGCTTCCACCTACCATTATCTTTTGGTATGCGTCATGGTCACGGTGAATGTTGAGTCCCTTGATGTAGGGTGATTCCATTGTGTAATCGTTATCTGCATATGTGTAGCCGCCACCAATTCCGTAAACCAGTCCAAGTTTACGGTCATTCTTTTTGAGTACGGTCTGAAAACGGTTTGTGTTATATGATTCGCGCATATAGCTGGCGTCCATGTAGTGTTCAGGATACTCTTTGATGACTATGTTGACCGCACCGCCCATGGCTGATCCGCCGAACTTGGCCGGAACAACACCCTTATATATCTCTATGCGGTCTATCATATCTACCGGTATATCATTCAGGTCAACAAAATCAGACTGGTCAGCCATAGGGGTCTCATCAATGAAGAATCCTATGCGCTTGCCCTCGAGACCGCGGACGGACAAACGTGAGGTGCTGCCCAGACCGCCTGTGGCACGTATCGTTACGCCTACAGTCTTGGCCAGTATGCTCTGCACGTCACTCACGGTTCCCTGCAGTTGCTGCATACTTATGACAGAGATGGGCATAGCCTGCTCACGCAGTATCCTGGCCTGGCTTTTCTCAGATATTATCACTTCCGATAAAGAGAGGTTTTCAGGTTTGAGTCCTATATCGTTTGATCTGGCTCCTTTGTCAGTTCTGACTGTTTTTTCAGTAGGATTATATCCCAGATACTGGACTTTAAGGGTATATGTACCGTCAGGTACTCCTGTTATGCGGAATACGCCTTCTGTATCAGTGATTACTCCCTTCTCCAGTTCCTCTATATAGACTGTTGCGGCAGGAAGCGGTGAGTTGTTTTTGATGTCATAGACGGTACCTACTATGTCTGCATCGATGTTTTCGGCCCAAATACTATTGGAAAAGCATGTTACCATAATGCAGGCCGCCATTATGCGGCGCAGTTCTTTCATTTTTCTTTTCATTGATATTTCTGTTCCTGGTTCATTTCAAAATCGGTTGCAAAGGTAGAGGCGTATGAAAGGCTTCACAATACCATAAAATAGTGATAATGTCCTTTTTTGCACCAACAGATTCTTATTCTTAGGAATAAAATGACTAACTTTGCGGCAAATTACGGGCGGGGAGTCTGTGATGATGTTGTAAATCCTTATATATCATATAGTTATAATGAAAAAGTTTGCTGAGCGCGGACAGCTTGACCTGTCACAGGTCAACAAAGATGTTTTGGAGGATTGGCTTAAGGAGGATCTTTTCAAACGCAGTATAAAGGAGCGTGAAGGTCATCCGTCATTCGTGTTCTATGAGGGACCTCCCTCGGCTAACGGAATGCCCGGCATCCATCACGTCATGGCCCGTACCATCAAGGACACATTCTGCCGTTACAAGACCATGTGCGGCTATCAGGTTAACCGTAAGGCCGGATGGGATACACACGGACTGCCGGTTGAACTTGGTGTGGAGAAGAAGCTCGGCATTACAAAAGAGGATATAGGTAAGAAGATCTCGGTTGATGACTACAACATGAACTGCCGTACCGAGGTCATGAAATACAAGGAGCACTGGAGTGACCTTACACAGAAGATAGGTTACTGGGTAGATCTGGACAATCCGTATATTACATACGATAACCGTTACATAGAGACCTTGTGGTGGCTGCTCAAGCAACTTTACGGTAAGGGCTATCTCTATAAAGGTTACACCATCCAGCCTTACTCACCTGCAGCAGGTACAGGTCTTTCAAGTCATGAACTTAACCAGCCTGGCTGCTATCGTGACGTAAAGGATACCACCGTTACCGCTCAGTTTGAGATGACAGATCCCAAACCCGAGATGACGGGGTGGGGAACTCCCTGCTTTGTTGCATGGACCACAACTCCCTGGACACTGCCTTCAAACACCGCACTCTGCGTAGGCAACAAAATAGATTATGTAGCAGTACGCACATACAATCCTTACACCGGAGCACCTGTGACTGCCGTCATGGCTAAGGAGCGTCTGAGCGCATATCTGGATCCTAAGGGTGCGGAGCTTTCGCTTGACTCATACAAGCAGGGGGATAAGGTTGTTCCTTATCAGATTGTAGCTGAGTATAAGGGTGCAGATCTGGTAGGTATGCACTACAAGCAGCTTTTCCCGTGGGTTAAGCCCGTTTTCAAGGCTGAGGATGGTTCAATACAGATATCCGATGCCGGTTTCCGCGTAATACCGGGTGATTACGTTACCACTGAGGATGGTACCGGAATAGTACATATTGCACCTACATTTGGTGCTGATGATGCTTTTGTAGCCAAGGCTGCAGGAATTCCGTCACTCTTTATGGTTAACCGCAAGATGGAGACCCGTCCGATGGTGGACTTTACCGGTAAGTACTGGCTCATGGATGAACTGGATCCTGACTTTGTAAAGAACTGCGTGGACCAGGAACTCTACAAGGAATATGAGGGCGCATATGTAAAGAATGCCTATGATCCCAAGTTCAATGTGGGCGGCAAGTATGACGAGGCTGCCGCACAGAAGGAGGAGGACCTGAACGTATATATCTGCATCCGCATGAAACAGGCTGGTACGGCATTCAAGATAGAGAAGCACGTGCACAACTATCCGCACTGCTGGCGTACAGATAAGCCGGTCATCTACTATCCGCTGGACAGCTGGTTCATCAAGGCATCGGCCGCACGCGAACGCATGATGGAGCTTAATGATACCATCAAGTGGAAACCGGAGTCAACCGGAACCGGAAGGTTTGGCAAGTGGCTTGAGAACCTGAATGACTGGAACCTGAGCCGTAGCCGTTACTGGGGTACTCCGCTGCCTATCTGGCGTAACGATGACGGTGATGAACTGTGCATCGGCTCAGTAGAGGAACTCTATAATGAGATTGAGAAGGCTGTAAAGGCCGGCGTAATGAAATCCAATCCGTTCAAGGAGAAAGGTTTCCAGCCTGGCGTCTATACAGCAGCCAATTACGATAAGATTGACCTGCACCGCCCGTATGTGGATGATATCGTGCTGGTATCGGATGCAGGCCGTGCAATGAAGCGTGAACTTGACCTGATAGACGTATGGTTTGACAGCGGCGCCATGCCGTTTGCCCAGATGCACTATCCGTTTGAGAACAAGGAACTCATTGACAACGGTACCGTATTCCCGGCTGATTTCATTGCCGAGGGTGTTGACCAGACACGCGGTTGGTTCTACACACTGCACGCCATTGCCACGATGGTCAAGAACAGCGTATCATTCAAAACCGTCATTTCAAACGGCTTGGTTCTTGATAAGAACGGCAACAAGATGTCCAAGCGTTTGGGCAATGCCGTCGATCCGTTCCAGGAGATAGAGCAGTTCGGTAGTGATGCCCTGCGCTGGTATATGATAACCAACGCCCAGCCTTGGGATAACCTCAAGTTTGATGAGGAGGGCGTTAAGGATGTTACCCGCAAATTCTTCGGCACCCTGCACAATACATACAAGTTCTTTGCGCAGTACGCCAATGTAGATGGCTTTGACAACTCTGCCGCTCAGATTCCTGCCAGCGAGCGTCCTGTTATGGACCGCTGGATACTGAGTGAGCTCAATTCACTGACCCGTGAGGTACGTGAGAGCCTTGATGACTTTGAGCCTACACGCGCCGGCCGTATGATTACAGGATTCGTGAATGATTACTTGTCCAACTGGTACGTACACCTTACACGTGACCGTTACTGGGGCAGCAGCATGAGTGATGATAAGCTGGCAGCATACCAGACTCTTTATACATGCCTTGAGACTGTATCAAGACTGATGTCACCTATAGCTCCGTTCTACGCAGACCGTCTGTATCGTGACCTTACAAATGTTGCAGATTCAAAAGCACCTCTTTCTGTTCATCTGGCCGATTACCCCGTGTGCGATGATTCTCTGGTTGACAAGGAACTTGAGACCCGCATGGAGCTGGCGCAGAAACTCACATCAATGGTGCTTGCCCTGCGTAAGCGTGATGACGTTAAGATAAACGTGCGCAAGCCGTTGCAGAAGATACTTATCCCCGTTACTCCTGAACTCCGCTCACATCTGGAGCCTGTCAAGGAACTTATCCGTGATCAGGTGAACGTTAAGGAGATAGAATTTGTGGAGGGCGCTACCAGTGTTCTGGTCAAGAAGGTCAAGTGTAACTTCAAGATTCTTGGTAAGAAGTTCGGCCCGCTCATGAAGGGCGTTGCAGCTGCAGTCCAGAACATGAGTCAGGAGGATGTGGCCAAACTGGAGCAGGAGGGCAGCTTTACGTTTGACATTAACGGTACTCCCGCCACTGTTGATACCACTGAGGTTGAGATATTCAGTGAGGATATCCCGGGCTGGGTTGTAGCAAATGAGGGTACACTGACTGTAGCTTTGGATATCCAGCTTACTGATGAACTCAAGCGCGAGGGTATTGCACGTGAGCTCAAGAAACGTATTCAGGATTCACGTAAGCAGAACGGTCTGGAGATAACAGACCGCATACGTGTACGCCTCAACTCCAATGCTGAGACCGATGCCGCTGTCCGTGAGTATGAGGATTGGATAAAGAGTCAGGTACTGGCTGATTCAATAGAGCTTGTTCCCGGAATGGAGCAGGGTGAGGACATATCGTTTGATGACTACACATTCAAATTGCAGATAGAAAAAATTTAATCAATAACCTTAACCTATAACTTTACCATTATGGCAGAGAAGAACCGTTATTCTGACGAGGAACTTGAGGAGTTCCGTCAGATCATAAATGAAAAGCTTGAGATTGCACAGCGTGATTATGATGCTCTCAAGGCCTCTCTTATGAATGCTGACAATAACAGCACTGATGATACATCACCTACATACAAGGTGCTTGAGGAGGGGGCTAATACTCTTTCCAAGGAGGAGACCACTCGTCTTGCACAGCGTCAGATGAAGTTTATCCAGTCACTTCAGGCTGCTTTGGTACGTATTGAGAACAAGACCTATGGTATTTGCCGTGAGACAGGTAAACTGATACCTAAGGAGCGTCTGCGTGCCGTACCTCACGCTACACTTTGCATTGAGGCTAAGCAGAACAAGCATTGATCCTGTATATGGATAGCATTCAGCCGGAGAGCAGCAAGTGTTCCCGTCAGGGACGTATTGCACTGATAATAATCCTGTCAGTGCTGATCATTGACCAGATTATCAAGGTCTTGGTTAAGACAGGCATGTCTCTGGGTGAAAGTATCGACATAACTCCGTGGTTCAAGATACTGTTTGTTGAGAATAACGGTATGGCCTTTGGAATGGAGATAATAGGCAAGTTGTTCCTCTCATTATTCCGCATAGGCGCTATAGGTTTCTTCATCTGGTATCTCACCAGGATTATAAACAAGGGATTCCCTACAGGATATATTGTAACAGTATCATTCGTGATAGCCGGCGCTGTGGGTAATCTACTGGATTGTATGTTCTACGGTCTGATATTCTGTGAGAGCACGTTCGGTCCTGACGGTCTGGCAGCAATGGTTCCGTTTGGTCAGGGTTATGCACCATTCCTATATGGAAAAGTGGTGGATATGTTTTATTTCCCGCTTTGGACCTGGCCGGAATGGGTGCCTTTTGTAGGAGGTGACATTTTCTTCCGCCCGGTATTCAATTTCGCCGATTCCTGTATTACCTGCGGTGTAGTAGCATTGCTTCTCTTCTATACCAAGGTGATTAATATGGGGCTTCATTACGTTGATCCTGAGAATTCCGGAACAAAAGAGGATTCTGATGAGAAAGATTGATGTCCTGATTGTCCTGATGCTGCTTCCAATGCTTTGCGGCTGTAGGCTGAGGCGTCCGGAAAGTGTCCTGTCTCCCAAGAAGATGGAACAGTTTCTGTATGATTATCATCTGGCTCAGGCTGTCAGTCAGGATCTGCCTCAGAGTGAGAGATACACAAGCAGGGCATATATCGATTGGGCATATAGCAAGAACAATATATCCAAAGAACAGTTTGAACGTTCCTTGGTATGGTACACCCGTTACCCTAAGGAATTGTCCAAGATATACAAGCGTCTTTCAAACAGGATTGATGATGAGTACAAGGCTGTCAGCAGGTCACTGTCGCAAATAGAGAAAAAATCATTTGCCGTACAGTCAGGTGACAGTGTGGATCTGTGGTATCTTGACAGGACTGCGCTGTTGAACACCTCAGCCTATATGAATAAGCTGACCTATCATATCAATAAGGATACCACTTTCTATAAAGGAGATACAATCCTACTGGGTTTGTACGGTACATTCGTTTCTGTTGATACAGGTGTGCCACAGTATGCGCATATCTCACTTTCAGCATATTATGATGACGGAGTCACTACTGCCGATACCATCATAAGGGACAATTCTATGGTGTCCTTGAGCATTGTTCTGGATACAGCAAAGACTTTCTATAATTTGAGCGGTGCCATAAGCTATCTGGATTATACAGACAACCGTAACGCCATGTTGATACTCTCAGATATGGAACTGATGAGATATCATGAGAAAGCGGTTCCTGATACAGTCAATACAGTTGAATCACAGCTTTCTCCTGCGGAACTCTGAACATACGATGGCTGTGGCTATGGCAACATTGAGTGACTCTGATGTGGGCGCTCCCTGAGGCCAGTTTGGTATGTATAGTTTATGTGTTACCGATTGCTTTATTTCCGGGGTTATTCCGTTGCCTTCATTTCCCATTATTATCACACCGTTTGCGGATAACCTGGCATCATAAATTATTTCACCTTCAAGGAACGTGCCGTAAACCGGTATGTCATAAGACAGTTCCTTTATGCTTTGCTTAAGGTCTGTATAGTGGACGCTTACCCGTGACAATGCACCCATGGTGGCTTGCACGGCTTTGGGGTTATAGATATCGGCGGTGGCTTTTGAGCAGAAGACATCCTTTATTCCAAACCAGTCAGCCAAACGTATTATTGTGCCCAAGTTACCCGGATCCTGCACATCATCAAGCGCCAGCACCAAATTGCTCTGGGCTATTTCCGATAGCTTCGCCTCTTTCTTTGGTATGCGGAAGATGGCAAGTACATCCTGTGGATTACGGAGCAAGCTGGCATGTTTCAGCTCATCTGCGCTTACGGCTTCTATGCGTTCTGCGCTGATCTTCTTGTTGGAGTCCAGCCAATTCTGTGTGGCAATCAGTAGGATGCAACTGAATCTGTCTAAAAGCTCCAGAACAGTCTTGTGTCCCTCAGCTACGAACAGCCCTTTTTCTGCGCGGAACTTCTTATGCTCCAGACTCTTGATATTCTTTACATCATTCTTGCTCAGCATACTCTGTGTTTAAGTGTGTGTAAAGATAGTTATTTTTTGCAACCATGCTTTGCAAGGCGATGGAGTTTGCTTAAATTTGTAAGTTAAAGACAAATTATAAACATGAACTGGATTAAGATGAAAACAATGGTCTGCCTTACCCTTATTTTAGGGTTAGTTTCCTGTTCTGTTTATAAATATGTACCGGAGGGTGAGCGCCTTCTGAACAAGGTTGAAGTTACATCGGCTGATAGGGTTGTCTCAGATGTTACCAAGTACAGGAATCTTTCGCACCAGACTCCTAATTCACGTTGGTTCGGTCTGTTCCGCTTTCCGTTAAGGATGTATTCTCTGTCTGGAAAACGTACCGGTGAGGCGCCCGTCATTTATGATCAGTTGCTGTCGGAGGCTTCATGTGCTGATATGGAGCGTTCTCTGATTAACTCCGGCTACCTGAATGCAGACGTTACCATGTCAACCAGGAACGGCCGTCGTCCCAAGACTACGGTACGTTATAAACTTAATCCGGGAAAAATGTTCGTGGTAGATACTGTCAGGATAACCGTTCAGGATAGTACCATCAATCGTATCATTAACGATAATGCCAAACATTCACTTTTGGTTTCTGGCATGAATCTGGATGCAGATATCCTTAATGAAGAACGTAACCGTATAGTCAATCTGGTTCATCGTTATGGCTATTACCGTTTCAACAAGGATTATATATCATATGTGGCAGATACCGCACGTGGTAGTGACAAGGTGGGCTTGAGAATGATTATTGAGGCAGAAGGAATAGATGAAGATGGAAATGTACGCCCGCACAGACAATATTATATCTCATCTGTTGATTATTATCTGACGGATAAGAACGGTAATATGCCGGGTAAGTCTGTCGCTGCTGCTGTTGATACACTTAAGGGCTTTTCTCTTACTTATCCGGGCGATGATGAGAAATCCGCTTTACGTCCGGAGGTCATTGGCAGCCATTCTTTCCTGAGAGAAGGAATGCTATATAACTCAGATTCCACCTCCAAGACCTATTCATCACTTTCCCGTTTGGGTATTCTGAGGTATTCTGACATACGTTACGATACGGTTCCAGGAACAGACAATAAGATTATGGCAAATGTATCGCTTGTAAGTTTGCCTAAACATTCATTTGCTTTTGAAATTGAGGGGACAAATACGGCCGGTGATCTTGGAGCAGCTGCTTCCATGTCGTTTACAGACAGGAATCTGTTCCGTGGTTCGGAACAACTAACCATTAAACTGCGTGGTGCGTATGAGTCAATTTCTAATCTGCCAGGTTATTCCGGCGATACATATATGGAATACGGAATGGAGGCTAATCTGGATTTTCCTGAATTTCTGGCTCCGTTTATGAGTCAGGAGTTGCAGCGTAAGAGTCAGGCCACTTCCAGGTTCAGTTTGAAAATCAATGCACAAAGCCGTCCTGAATTCCAAAAAACAATTTTCTCTGCAGGATGGAGTTATATGTGGAGTGATTCTTGGCAGATGAGTCATAAACTTGATGTGCTGGATCTGAACTATCTCGTGGTTCCTTGGATCTCAGATCATTTCAGGGCTGAATATCTTGATTCTGTCAAGTCAACCAGATCTATACTCAAGTACAACTATGAGGATCTACTTATAACCAAGCTAGGCTACACGTTCTATTATTCTAATGCGCGCGTCAATTCTACGGCTCCTTTCCAATATTCTATACGTGTGGGTGTGGAGACATCGGGTAATATGTTCAACCTGTTAGCTGAGCCTATGAATTTTGAGCAAAATGACGCAGGGCAGTTTATGGTGTTTGGTGTTGCATTTGCACAGTATGCCAAACATGATTTCTCCTTTACGGCAAACTGGCGTATGGATAGGATGAACAATCTCGTCGCTCATTTGGAGTGGGGCGTGGCAGTTCCTTATGGTAATTCCACCAGTTTGCCTTTTGAAAAGCGTTATTTTGCCGGTGGAGCCAACAGCGTCCGCGGATGGTCGGTACGTGAGTTGGGTCCGGGTGTATATAGAGGTGATGACAAGGCTATTGATTATATTAAACAGTCTGGTGATATTAAGATAGGTGCAAGTGTAGAATACCGCTCCAAACTTTTCTGGAAAGTAAATGGTGCTGCATTTGTTGATGCCGGTAATATCTGGACAATACGCGAGTATGCAGAGCAGCCTGGAGGCGCTTTCAGCTTTGACTCGTTTTATAAACAGATAGCAATCTCATATGGTTTGGGACTGCGGTTTGATTTTGGTTTTCTTGTACTTAGACTTGATGGTGGCATGAAGGCATATAATCCTTCAGGATCCAGCCTGTACAAAAGACTTCCATTGATTCATCCCGATATGAGCAGGGATTTTGCTTTCCACCTTGCGGTGGGTTATCCGTTCTGACCATTGAAAAACGCAACTATGATTATGAAGAAGGTAAAAAGACAACATAAAAATGAAGATCTACTTTATGAGTTTGTCAAGTGGAAGCAGCGGCAACTGCTACTATCTTGGCACAGACGAACATGCAATTCTGATTGATGCGGGCATACCGGTAAAACAGATCAAGGGATACCTTAAGGATGTGGGAGTCCCTTTTGAGAGAATCATGGCAGTGTTTGTGACGCATGATCACGCTGACCATATAAAGGCTTTGGGTAACCTGGGTGAGAAGTGCGCCATTCCGGTTTATGCCACCCGTGAGACCCATGAGGGTATAAACAACAACTATTGTATGACTGAGAAGCTTTCCAACAGTGTACATTATGTTGAGAAAGAGGTACCCTTCCGGTTCTTTGATTTCCTTATCACTCCGTTTGAGGTGCCTCATGACGGAACGGATAACGTGGGCTATAGGGTTGAGGTTGACGGCAAGGTATTCTGTTTCGTGACAGACCTTGGTCATATAACCGAGACTGCATCCAAGTATATACTTCAGGCCAATTATCTTATTATGGAGGCCAACTATGATGAGGATATGTTACGTATGGGTAACTATCCGCAGTTCCTCAAGGACCGTATTACCAGTCCGCGCGGACATTTGAGCAACAAGACCACAGCCCGGTTCCTGGCCGAGAATATCCATCCTGACCTTAAGAATATCTGGCTTTGTCACCTTAGCGGTGAGAACAACCACCCCGAAATAGCCTACAAGACGGTTGAATATGAGCTCCGTGGGGTAGGTGTCATTCCCGGAAAGGATGTGCAGCTGTGCGCTTTGAAACGCACTACGCCGAGTGAACTGTATGTGTTTGAGTGATTTTCTTGCATCCATCCGGCGGGTTGCTCGCTGCTTTGCAGCTCGGATGTTTTTGACTTTTTGGGCCTACGGCCTCAAAAGTCGTTAGATGGAAACTTATCTGCGTATTAGAAACAACCTTTTTTTAGTTTGGGGCGGCGACGCCCCAAACCCGCTTCATTGGCTTTAGCCCATTTTTACACGCCACGATAAAGTAAACAAGTTTCCTTTATTCGTTTGGCTTAACGTAAAAATTCCACTTCGTTCCATTTCACTCTGCCGGCCTTCCAGGCCGGGTAAAACGGGATCCCGATGGGCTTTGCTTTCGGGATTCCGTTTTACTTGGTGCAATTGGAAACCTACCTGCAGATTAGGATCACGCATATGGAAACCTTCATGCTTACGCAGGTGCTGACGTATTGGGGCGAGTGAGTCCTCGAACGAGAGCGGCCGGGTAGGCCGCCAAGCGGAATGAAATGGAGCGCGTTTGCAAAGCAAACTAAAAAAAGGTCCCCTGAATCCCTGGCGCGTACAAGAAAAGAGAGGTCTTTTGGACCTCTCTTTTCTTGTACGCGATCAGGGATTCGAACCCTGGACCCATTGATTAAGAGTCAATTGCTCTACCAACTGAGCTAATCGCGCAACTGCTTTCCTGAAAAAGCGATGCAAAGGTATTGCTTTTAATTGGTTCTCCAAAATGAAAAGCATACTTTTTTGCAAAAAAATGTTGCCCTGAGACAATCCTGTTCAGGGCAACAATAAAAATACTGTAATTTAGATACTGCTTGTCAGAATTTGAAGAACTTCTTGGCGTTGTAATATGAGATGTCCTCTATCATCTGCTCTATGCGTGGCATCTCACTTGCCGGAATCTCTCCTTTCTCTACATCATTGCCTATGAGGTTGCACAGAATGCGGCGGAAATATTCGTGGCGTGCGTATGAAACGAATGAGCGGCTGTCAGTAAGCATGCCTACAAAACGTGACAGCAGTCCCAGCATACTGAGTACCTGCATCTGCTGCTCCATACCGTTCTTCTGATCCAGGAACCACCAGCCTGCGCCAAGCTGTATCTTACCTGGAACGCTTCCGTCCTGGAAGTTACCGATAGTGGTACCTACCATCTCAAAGTCTGACGGGTTAAGGTTGTAGATAATGGTCTTGGTAAGTTTATCCATGCTGTTAAGACGGTCAAGATAGCGGTTCATGGCCTTGGCGGTCATAACCTGTGCCATTGAGTCAAAACCGGTATCCTTACCTATAAGGTTGAACATCTTGGTATTCTGGTTGCGTATCACACCGTAGTGGAACTGTTGGGTCCAGCCAGTGTCAGCATCCATCTTGCCAAACTCAATGAGCATTGCGCTCTTGAACTTGCGTATCTCTGATTCTGTAAGTGCTGTACCTCCATAGACCTTGCTGAATATTTCATCAAGTTCCTTGGCGGTGAAGTCATCGGCATAGAACTCTTCCATACCATGGTCGCTCAGGCGGCAGCCCTGCTCCTCAAAGTATTTGTGGCGGACCAAAAGAGCCTTTACGATATCGTCAAAACAGTTGATTGAAACGCCACTTACTTTGGCAAGCTTGTCTATATAGTCGCGGTATGCAGATGGATTCTCAACGGTCATAGCCATATCGGGGCGCCAGGTGGGCAGAACCTTTACTTTGAAGCCGCTTTCACGTACCTGCTTGTGGTACTCTAAAGAGTCAATGGGGTCATCGGTTGTGCAGACTGCTTCCACATTGTAATGGAGCATGAGATTACGGGCACTGAATTCCGGGCTGGCAAGTTTCTCGTTACACTCGTCATAGATCTCCTTTGCGGTCTGCGGATTGAGCACCTTGTCTATGCCGAAGCAGGTCTTGAGCTCCAGGTGGGTCCAGTGGTAGAGCGGGTTGCGCATGCAGTAGGGCATGGTTTCGGCCCATTTCTGGAACTTATCCCAGTCTGATGCATCGCCGGTAATGAACTTCTCGGCTACTCCATTGGTGCGCAGTGCACGCCATTTATAATGGTCACCGCCCAGCCAGAGTTCGGTTATGGAGCGGAACTTGTGGTCCTCAGCTACCTCCTGCGGATTCAGATGGCAGTGATAGTCTATGATGGGCAGCTTCTTTGCGTGGTCATGAAATAGATGTACTGCGGTCTCATTCTGAAGCAGGAAATTCTCGTGAATAAAAGGTTTGTTTGTCATATTTATGGTTAATAACAGGTTTATCGTTATTCAAACAGGCGTGCTACGTGCCTGTCAAGTATGTTTTCTTTGACTTGCTCTGCAACTACATTGGCGTTGCGCTTTAATGCGGCATAGAACTCATCACCATACTCGGCTGCAATCTTATAGCTTACATGTACAAGCTGGCGGAAATCCGGGTTGTAGAGAGGATCCTTCTGGTTGTGGCGCAGAGCGCGGGCATATTCCTGACCGCTCCAAGCGGCAATCTGCGCGGCTGTGGGTAGTTTGGCGGGATTTATGTCAATTACCGTAGCGTAGGGGATACAGAGTTCCTCCATGCGTCCCAATGCCGATATGGCTATCTTCTTGGCCAATTCAAGGGCCCCATCATCGGCCAGTGCCAGGCCTATGTTCTCTTCCAGCCAGGTGGTTCCTGCGGTCTTGATGTGTATGCCCTTATCGTACTGGCGGATAAGGCGTCCCATTATGGGGTAGATGGAGAACTTGTCACTGCCGGAGTGTATGCTCAGTTTGAGCCCTTCCGGCAAGTTGAATTCTTTGACCGCAAAGTCAATTACCAGCAGGTCTTCACGGAACTCTTTCTCAAACTGTGCAGTGTCACCAACGTATTCAACACCTTTGTTGAACCGGCCGGTGAACTTGGGCGCTATTGTCTGTGCAGGAACCTGTTCCTGTGCCAAGGCGCTCAGTATGAAGAATATCTCGATAGGTGTCTGGGGTGAGTCAACCTCATCCATCGATACCTCTGTTACAAAATTATCAGCACCTTTCCTATCGGCAATATGGCGGTAAATGCGTCCGGCCTCCTGGACAGCAAACAGGTACTTGCCGGCCATGGTCTCAATAAGACTGCGGTCAACCTTGAACGGCTCCTCAATGCCAGGGATTACAAGATTGCCTGCATACTTCAGGTTGTACTGCACGAACTTTTCTGTTGAGGCTGCATCGGCGGCCTTGCCTATGTAGTCGGCTACATCGATGGTAAAGAAATTTGATGCGTCAATGAAGCGGTCCACATTGTTCATATTGATGTGGTCAGCATCTACAAAATACGGTTTATTGTAGTCCAGTGCCTTGACTGCATCATCTGCTTCACGGCGGGTGTCAGAGGGCTCGGTTCCAATGATCTGATGCTCACGGTTTGATTTGTTCCAGACTGGTACAAAATGAATGCCGAATTCCTTTTCAGCATCAATCAGCGCAGAAAGTTGTGCTTTACCTTCATGTGAGAACCTGTCACCTATACCGAATGAGTATTTTCCTAATTGTTTCATATCTATATTTGGTTTGTTTACAAATGTAATTCTTATTCCGTTATATTAAACCCTGCTTCTCTCAAAAATACTGTCGATCGACCTGTGTCATCGTTCTGTACTCTTATGCTGAAAGCCGGGAATTCGCGTCTGACCGGATAGTCGGAACGCTGCTTCTCAAAAGATGATATGTCTGATTTCAGGGCTGTATAATCATTGAGGACATTGTATGTATAAAGAATGGCCTCGGCAAGTGCTTCCTGAGGTTTCTTTTCTGAAACATCAATGGTGAACTCCGTAGGTTGTTCCGGTTGGGGAATGTCATTTACCTCCCAATTCTGGCAACGCAGGTCAAAGAAGCGTCCCAATGCCTGTATGCACATCATTGTTCCCGTTGCTTTGCCGTCAAGGGAGTAACCTGCAATATGAGGGGTGCCGGAATAGAGCAGGTTGAGCAATTCAATGTCTATCTTGGGTTCATTCTCCCAAACATCAAGAGCTGCGGCGCGTATTCTCTGTTCCTTAAGAACCTTTTTCAGGGCATTGCCGTCAACAACTTCACCACGTGATGAGTTGATGAGAATCTGATTCTCACTCAATGATTCCAGTCTGATACTGTCAAACAGATGGAAAGTGCAATCCTCACCATTGTGTATCAGTGGAACATGGAGCGTAATGATATCACTCCGGTTTATTATCTCATCCAGAGAAACGAACGCTCCAGCACCTTCACGTTTTGCGCGTGGCGGATCACAGAGAAGGACTCTGAACCCAAGCAGGGCTGCAAGACGTGCCACTTTGCTTCCTACGTTGCCAACGCCTACTATACCGATTGTCTTATCCTTGAAATTGAATCCAAAGTCTCTTGACATGTTAACCAGTAGAGAACCCATGTACTGCTGGACGGACCACGAGTTGCATCCTGGGGCATTTGTCCAACTTATGCCGTTTGATTCACACCATGCCGTGTCAATGTGGTCATATCCGATTGTCGCGGTTGCGATGAATCTTACTTTTGAGCCTTGAAGCAGGGTTGCATCGCACCTGGTTCTGGTCCTGACAATAAGCGCATCTGCATCGCGTACGTCATCCGGGGTTATAGCGTTGCCTGGCAGGTATTCCACATGGGCGTACGGTTCCAATACTCCTTTGAGAAAAGGTATATGTGAGTCACATACTACTTTCATTCGTTAATCTTGTGTCAAGTCCTGCAAAGTTCGCTTTTTGTATTAAAAAACCCGACCTGATGGCCGGGTTTTTTTAAGTTTGTCACCTGCTCTTAATATGCGAACATGGGATAATCCTTCATAATGCTGTTTACGCGGGCGCGAACCTTTGCTATTACAGCCTCATCCTCAGGTGCGTTGAGAACCTCCTCAATCATCTCAGCGATTGTAACCATCAGATCCTCCTTGGCACCACGTGTGGTGATGGCGGGGGTACCGAATCTGAGACCTGAAGTCTGGAAGGCGCTACGTGAGTCAAACGGAACCATGTTTTTGTTTGCGGTGATATCGGCAGCAACAAGTGCCTTCTCAGCAACCTTACCGGTCAGATCAGGATATTTGGAGCGCAGGTCAACCAGCATGCTGTGGTTGTCAGTGCCACCTGATACGATGGTGAATCCGCGTTTTGTCAATTCCTCAGCCAGCTTCTTGGCGTTCTTCTGAACCTGAATCTGATACTCCTTGAACTCAGGCTGGAGAGCTTCGCCGAATGCAACTGCTTTAGCTGCAATCACGTGCTCCAGAGGACCGCCCTGTGTTCCGGGGAATACGGCTGAGTCAATGAGCTGTGACATCATCTTTATCTCACCCTTAGGAGTCTTGCGGCCACGTGGATCCTGGAAGTCTTTACCCAGCAGGATGATACCGCCACGGGGACCTCGCAGTGTCTTGTGGGTGGTAGAGGTCACGATATGAGCATACTTTACGGGGTTCTCAAGCAGACCTGCTGCGATGAGACCTGCGGGGTGTGCCATATCTATCATCAGGAGTGCGCCAACCTCATCGGCAATCTTACGCATGCGGGCATAATCCCACTCACGTGAGTAGGCTGAACCTCCTCCGATGATAAGCTTGGGCTTGACCTCAAGAGCCAGCTGCTCCATCTTGTCGTAGTCAACACGACCGGTTTCAGGGTTCAGGTCATAACCTACGGCATGGTAGAGGATACCTGATGAGTTGACTGCAGAACCGTGTGACAGGTGACCGCCGTGCGCAAGGTTAAGGCCCATAAAGGTTTCACCTGGCATAAGGACAGCCTGCAGTACAGCAGCGTTTGCCTGTGCACCGGAGTGGGGCTGTACGTTTGCATACTCAGCACCGAACAGCTTCTTGATGCGTGCTATTGCAAGGCTCTCAGCCTCGTCAACAACCTCGCAACCACCGTAGTAACGCTTACCTGGGTAGCCTTCTGCATATTTGTTGGTAAGGCATGACCCCATGGCCTGCATAACCTGGTCACTTACAAAGTTCTCTGATGCAATCAGCTCAATGCCCTTGGCCTGACGCTGATGCTCACGCTCAATGATGTCAAAAATCTCTTGATCTCTTTTCATAATTTATATTGTTGGTTTACTTGTCAGAACATTATTCCATAAGAGAATGATATAACACTAACTCTTCTGTTTAATCTGTAATCCGGTGTGGGATTGATTCCTGTAGTTTCATACATGGGTTCGGCTACATTGTTTATTGTAACCTCATATTCAAAATCCAGGAAAGTTCTTCCTATCTGTACACTGAAGCCGGCAGTCCAACCTAAAACAATTCTGGTCGGGGAATCTGTAAAATGATAGGGCTGATTATATTCCTCATATTCTACAGAATAGTACTTGTCAGGAGTATATCTTAGGAGTGGTCCTGTGAATGCTGACATACAGTATGGGTGGCTGTTTATAAGATTGAATCCAAACTGAAGGGGCACGGTCAATGATACCATGGAATATGAGCAGGATATTACATCCTTTTTCGTGGAATTCATATCCCAACTGTTCTTGTCGAGATTGAAGGATGATTTGTTGAAACTTAATCCTAATCCTGACTGGATAAGCAGTTTCCTGGTGTTAAGTCTGAATTGTAGGGCTGCAAAATTGCCTACTTGCGTATCCTGTATGTATTCTGTGTATTCATGCCCGTTTATGTAAGCGTCATGTAAAAAAGTGCCGGTAGCAGCAAAACCTATTCTGGCTCCCCATGTGAGAGTCTGGACGGGAGGGTCTTTCCTGTCCATTTTCTCAGCATGCAATGCGACAGATGGCAGCAGTACAGCAAGCAATATCATTACATGGCGCTTCATCATCATAGCAGTTTGATGTCACCTTTATGTATGTCTTTGTTGCAATAACGGCAACGTAGTGTTCCGTTTCTTTTATCGACAACATCAAACACAGTCTGCATAGGCTCGTGATTGGTGATGCATTTGGGGTTACCGCACTTTACTATGCCACGAACCTCATCAGGCATGGCTATGCGTTTCTTTTCAACAACCTCGTAGTCACGAATTATGTTCAGGACTATGTTGGGGGCTATAACAGAAAGCTTGCTGCACTCCTTTTCCGTGAAGTACTTGTCTGCAATCTTGATTATGCCTTTGCTACCCATCTTCTTGCTGCTCAGATTGGCGCCTATCGTGATGGGCGTATTTATTCCGGTCAGTCCTAACAGGTTTACCACATCAAACACTTTGTCAGATGGAATGTGGTCAATTACCGTTCCGTTTTCAAGTGCTGCTACAAGCAGTTCTGATTTTGCTGATTTCTCCATGACTGTCATTTTAGAAGATTCAAAGCATTGCATATCAGAGCTTCACGTACAAAAAGACCGTTCTTGGCCTGTTGGAAATAATATGCATGCGGATTGGCATCAACATCCTGGGCTATTTCATTCACTCTTGGCAGCGGATGCAGAATCTTTAGGTTTGGTTTGGCACTGCGGAGCATTTCATTCCTAAGTATAAACATATCCTTTACGCGCTCATACTCCATAAGGTCTGTAAAGCGCTCGCGCTGTACTCTTGTCATATAGAGAATGTCAGCATCGGCTATGGTCTCTTCATCGAGACTGGTGTGCTCCTGGAACTTGATGCCATTGTTGCGGCAGTATTCCTTGTACTCCTCCGGCATCTTCAGCTCATCGGGAGAGATGAAATGGAACGTGGGATTGAAGAATCTCATGGCCGTAAGCATGGAGTGCACTGTACGCCCATATTTGAGGTCTCCTACCAGATAGATGTTCAAGTCATCCAAGCGTCCCTGGGTCTTGAGCATGGAGTAGAGGTCAAGCATGGTCTGTGAAGGATGCTGGTTTGCTCCGTCACCTGCATTGATGATAGGTACAGGGGATACTTCGCTCGCATATCGGGCGGCTCCTTCCAGATAATGGCGCATGATAATGAGGTCAGCATAATTGCTAACCATCATTATGGTGTCCTTGAGTGTTTCACCCTTTGATGAACTGGTGGTAGCAGCATCGGAAAATCCGATGACACGACCTCCTAAACGGTTCACTGCAGTCTCAAAACTGAGTCTTGTCCTGGTTGAAGGCTCAAAAAAGAGTGTTGCTACTATTTTCCCGTCCAGAATCTTGCTGTTGGGATTGGCCTCGAACTTGGCTGCGTGGCCCAAGAGCCAGAGAATGTCTTCCCTGTTCAGCCCTTCAAGTGAAATCAGACTTCTGCCTGTTTGGTCCATTTGTGTATAGTTTGTTCGGGAGTCCAAAATTACTAATAAAAAACCAACTTTCGGAGTGCTTGTTCATAACTTTCCCTAAAATACCAAATTTTGGTTGAAGTGTATTTCCAATACCACGTTTTTGTGCTAAATTTGTAGAATAATGCGCGGTTCATCCATAAGGATGAAAAAGGCATAGGAATAACACTATTTTTTCTGATGAGTAAGACATTTAAACGTATAATACTGGGATTGTGGGTTTTGTTTCTGGCAGGAATATTATCCGTATTCATATTTTTCAAGGGTATCAGTGACGGATGGATTGGCCATTCTCCTTCAGTAGAGGATCTGGAGAATCCCATCGATAAGTTCGCGTCCCAGATAATCTCATCTGACGGTGTGGTGCTAGGTACCATACACAGGTCACAGGAGAACCGGGTTTGGGTGGATTTTGAGGACTTGTCACCGTATCTTGTCAAGGCACTTATAGCTACTGAGGATGCCCGCTTCCAGGATCACTCGGGTATTGATCTCAAGTCGCTTGTCAGAGCTATTGTCAAAAGCGTCATTTTACAGCAGCGCAGCGCGGGCGGCGGTAGTACTCTTACCCAGCAGCTGGCCAAGCAGCTTTATACTGGACGTGTGGCTCGCAATATATTCCAGAGAGCCATGCAGAAACCGGCCGAATGGGTGACTGCAGTCAAACTTGAACGCTATTATACCAAAGAAGAGATTATTACTCTCTACCTTAACAAATATGATTTTGTGAACAACTCTGTTGGTATCCACACTGCTGCTCATACATATTTCGGCAAGCTTCCGTCAGAGCTGAACGCTGAGGAATCGGCCACCTTGATAGGTATGTGTAAGAATGCAGCTCTCTACAATCCGAAGTCACGTCCGGAGAGAACCCGTGAGCGTAGGAACGTG
This sequence comes from uncultured Bacteroidales bacterium, assembly GCA_902774275.1. Classification (GTDB taxonomy): domain Bacteria; phylum Bacteroidota; class Bacteroidia; order Bacteroidales; family Bacteroidaceae; genus Colenecus. Next base: position 11,454 of record CACYHN010000014.1, on the reverse strand, counting down.
GTGCTCAGCCAGATGCAGAAAGCCGGTTATCTTACTGAGGCTGAGATGGATTCCCTTCAAGCTACAGACTTGGTTCTTGACTATCATAATGTTGACCATAAAGAGGGACTGGCTGCCTATTTCAGGCTTTATCTTCGCGTAAAAATGTCTGAAGTCAAGCCAGACCGTTCCAGATACAATCAGGGCGCTTACCGTAGGCAACAGTATTATGAGGATTCTCTTGATTGGGAACAGGATCCTCTGTTCGGATGGTGCAACAAGAATTTCAAGGAAGACGGTACTCCTTATAATCTCTATACGGATGGTCTCAAGATATATGTGACCATTGACTCCCGTATGCAGCAGTATGCAGAGGATGCGGTGAAGGAGCAGTTGCAAGGCTATCTGCAGCCTGAATTCTTTAAGGCCAAGAAAAATGCCAGGAGGGCTCCGTTTACTTCAAACATCACTACGGATCAGATGAACGCTATCCTTAATCAGGCCATCAGGGAGTCAAGGCGTGGCAGGATACTCAGAGAGCGTGGTTTGTCAATGGATTCTATCCGGAAGGTATTTGACATTCCGGTCCAAATGAGCCTGTTCTCATACGATGGTTTAATAGATACTGTCCTTACCCCGTTGGATTCCATACGTTATATGAAACATTACCTGCGTACAGGTTTTATGTGTATGGAACCTAAGACAGGATATGTAAAAGCGTACGTGGGTGGTCCTGATTTTCACGCATTTGAGTATGACATGGTTACAAAGGGACGTCGTCAGGTGGGTTCTACGATGAAACCTTATCTCTATTCTCTGGCAATGGAAAGCGGCTTTTCTCCCTGTGACCAGTGCGTGAACGAGACACAGACCATACTCACTGAATCAGGTCAGATATGGCGTCCCAAGGATGACGGCAAACAGATGCTTGGTCAATTGGTTTCCCTCAAATGGGGCCTGTCACGTTCAAACAACAATGTTACGGCTTGGCTTATGAACCAGCTCAGTCCTTATGCATTTGTAAATCTGTTGCATGAGTTCGGCCTCCGAAATCAGTCCATTGATCCGGTAGTGTCACTCTGTCTTGGCACTTGCGATGTATCTGTTGAGGAGATGGTAAGTGCCTACACGGCATTTGTGAACCACGGAATACGTACGGTGCCTCTTTATGTTACAAGGATTGAAGATGCTGAGGGTAATATCCTTGCACAGTTCACATCCCGCAGCAATGAGGTGGTGAGTGAGGAGACATCGTACAAGATGATAGATATGATGCGTGCTGTCGTGAACGAGGGTACGGGAACACGTCTGCGCAGTTCACGTCTGTTCCCCACATTCTATAAGGTGGATTGCGGCGGTAAGACCGGTACTACCGATAACCATTCTGATGCCTGGTTCATGGGTTACACACCAGATCTTGTGGCAGGTTGTTGGGTTGGTGGTGAGGACCGTGACATACATTTTGATGATATGAATCACGGACAGGGCGCTCATGCGGCGCTGCCTGTATTCGGCATGTTTATGGATAGGGTATATGCTGATTCCATGGCATTAGGCTATCTGCCAAGTACCCGTTTTGATATCCCGGAGGATTTTGATCCTTGCGGAGATGACGATGAATCACGCGGCGTGGTTCTGGATAATCACTCTATTAATACATTCTGATGGAATTTGCAGCAATTATACCTGCCAGATACGCATCAACGCGTTTCCCGGCCAAGCCTTTGGCGGTTCTGGGTGGCAAGCCTGTGATAATACGTGTATGTGAACAAGCTAAAAAAGTGTTTGATCATGTGTTTGTGGCAACTGATGATGTACGCATCTTTGATGCAGTCAAGGAGGGTGGTTTTATACCAATCATGACTCGTGAGGATCATAAGAGCGGTACAGACCGTTGCTATGAGGCATTTATAAAATGCGGTGTCAAGGTTGACGTGGTGGTGAATATTCAGGGTGATGAGCCTTTCATACAGCCCTCGCAATTACAAACTATAAAGAGCTTGTTTGACAGCAAGGATACAGATATAGCCACGCTTGTCAAGCCGTTTTCTCCTGATACGCCGTTTGATAAGGTGGCTAATCCCAACAGCCCCAAGGTTGTGGTTGATGACAATTGGAATGCCCTTTATTTCAGCCGTAGCGTTATTCCGTACTTGAGAGGTGTTCCAGAGGTAGAATGGCCTGCCAGGCACACTTATTATAAACATATTGGGCTTTATGCTTTCCGTGCCAATGTACTTGAAGCAGTGACCCGTTTGCCGCAGGCTCCGCTTGAGAAGGCAGAGAGTCTTGAGCAGTTACGCTGGCTTTCTGCGGGATACCGTATCAAGGTAGGCGTTACAGATGTTGAGACAATAGGTATTGATACTCCTGATGACCTGGCTGCTGCTGAACGTTTCCTGAAAGAGCATTCTCTATGAGATTACGAATGATATATATAATTGTCTTGCTCTCGTTGCCGTTAGTTACATGGGCCCGGCAAGACAGTATAAAACAGGAACAGAAGAACCGTCATGTGTTGAGTGACGGTTCAGTATATATCGGCCAGATGAAACTACGCAAACCTTCAGGTACCGGCCGTATGGAATATGTAAACGGTGATGTTTATGAGGGTGCCTTTGAAAAAGGTTTGCGTAAGGGCGTAGGCATCTGTCGCTACTCAAACGGAGAGATTTACACAGGATACTGGGAGGACGATGTCCGTTCAGGTGAAGGTGAACTCCAGTACACAACGGGTGATGTATATAAAGGTGACTGGAAGAGTGACGGACGTAACGGAAAAGGCGTGTATATGTGGGCCGATGGCTCATATTATTCCGGTGAGTGGGAGGATAATATCAGAAACGGAACAGGACTGATGTGCTGGTGTGACAGCGCTGAGTATCGCGGTTCATGGGAGAAAGGAGTTCGTGAAGGCCAGGGTGAATACAAAAGCAGTACATACTCTTATGTCGGTTCTTGGAAGAATGACATGGAGAATGGAAACGGCTCGTGTGTAATGGCCAATGGTGATTCTTATAAAGGACAGTTCAGGAATGGTACCATAACAGGTATCGGAGAATATACATTTGCAAACGGAGATTCATATAAGGGCTCGTTAAGAAATGGCTTGGCTGATGGAAAAGGTGTGTTTACCTGGGCTGACGGCTCCGTGTATGACGGTGAGTGGAGGGATAACCGCCGAGAAGGTTCCGGTCAGATGATCTGGGCTAATGGTGACAAATATTACGGGAAATGGCAGAATGACGCCCCTTGGGGAGACGGTTCCATGAGCCTGGCTGACGGAACCAAATTCAAAGGCACTTTTGTAAATGGCGTAGTTGATGGCAATGGTGTGGTTGAGGAAGCAGACGGAACGCGTCTTGAAGGTGAATTCAAGGAGGGATTCCGTGTAGGAACATTTACGGTGAAGGACAGGTCCGGCAAGAAAATAAGAACAATAATATATTGAAAGTATGATACTTGATACACTTGACAAACTTGATAGCTACAAATTCATCAGTCCATTGATGGATAAGGTCTTGGATTTCTTCAGGAACACTGACCTTGCTTCTCTTGAACCTGGCAGAATCAATCTGCAGGGTGATGACCTTTTTGTCAATGTGAATCGTCAGGGTGCTCAAACCCGCGATGAGGTACCTATTGAGGCGCACCGGGAGTATATCGATATTCAGGTACCGATATCATCAGATGAGGAGATGGGATTCCTGTCGGCTCCGTTCATGCCTGCTCCGTCAAAACCATACAGTGCTGAAAGGGATGTCGCATTCTATCCCGGATTGTGTGATACTTACCTGAATGTCAGGAAAGGAATGTTTGTTGTGTTTTTCCCTGGCGAAGGACATGCTCCAGCCATCACTAAGGATGGTATTCTTAAACTTATCGTTAAGATCAGAAAATCATGTTGAAGATTATAGAGAATGACCCTTGGCTGTCGCCATATCAGGCTGCCATTGAAGGCCGGCATGACCATGCATTATGGCGTGAGAGTGAACTTACCGGTGGAAAGATGAGCCTTGCGGATTTTGCCACAGGCTATCTCTATTATGGACTTCAGCGAACAGATAGTGGTTGGGTGTTCAGAGAGTGGGCTCCAAATGCTACTGAAATATTTCTTATCGGTGATTTCTCAGGTTGGGAGGAACAGGAGCGTTTCCGTCTTAAACGTATCAATGATGCGGGTGATTGGGAACTGCGTATTCCTATAGGAATGATTGGGCATGGACAGCATTATAAAATGCGTGTCAAATGGAACGGCGGTCAGGGTGACCGCATTCCTGCATGGTGTCGCAGGGTGGTTCAGGATAATCAGTCCAAGATATTCTCAGCGCAGGTGTGGGATCCCAAGAAGGAGTTTAAATTCAAGCATAATAATTTCAAGCCCAAACAGGATCCGCTACTCATATATGAATGCCATGTGGGTATGGCTCAGGAACGAGAGGGTGTAGGTACATACATCGAATTCAAGAATAATGTATTGCCTCGCGTCAAGGAGGCCGGTTATAACTGCATACAGGTGATGGCAATACAGGAACATCCCTATTATGGAAGTTTTGGCTATCATGTATCAAGTTTCTTTGCTCCTTCATCACGGTTTGGTACTCCGGAGGAACTCAAGGAACTGATAGATGCCGCCCATGGCATGGGTATATCGGTCATCATGGATCTTGTGCACTCGCATTCTGTAAAGAATGAATATGAGGGTTTGGGTAATCTGGCTGGTGATCCCAATCAGTATTTCCTGCCGGGTGACCGTCATGAACACTCCGCATGGGGCTCGCTGTGCTTTGATTACGGTAAGACTCAGGTTCTCCACTATCTGCTTTCCAACTGCAAGTATTGGCTGGATGAGTTCAAGTTTGACGGTTTCCGTTTTGACGGTGTGACATCCATGCTTTATTACAGCCACGGCTTGGGTGAGGCTTTCTGTAACTATGATGACTATTTCAACGGCCATCAGGATGATGATGCCATCTGCTATCTGATGCTAGCTAACCGTGTTATACATCAGTTCAATCCCAATGCTATCACCATAGCAGAGGAGGTGAGTGGAATGCCGGGACTGGCTGCTCCTTTCATTGACGGTGGATTCGGTTTTGATTACCGCCTGGCAATGAATATTCCTGACTATTGGATCAAGACAATCAAGGAAAAGAGAGATGAGGATTGGTCTATGGCTGGCATTTACTGGGAGGTTACAAACCGACGCAAGGATGAAAAGACAATATCATACGTAGAGAGTCATGACCAGGCTCTTGTGGGTGACAAGACAGTCATATTCCGTCTGATTGATGCTGATATGTACTGGCACTTTACCAAGGACGGCGGTAATGACGTGACATCCCGCGGCATTGCACTGCATAAGATGATAAGGCTCGTCACTGCATCTACTATAAATGGTGGTTATCTTAACTTCATGGGTAATGAGTTCGGGCATCCGGAGTGGATTGATTTTCCGCGTGAAGGTAATGGATGGAGTCATAAGTATGCACGTCGCCAGTGGAGCCTTGTTGATAACAAGCAGCTGGCATACTGCTGGCTTGGTGATTTTGACCGTGCCATGATAAGGCTGTTGGGTTCTGTAAAGAACTTGCAGAATAAGGATGTGGTAGAGTATTGGCATAATGACGGTGATCAGGTCCTTGCCTTTGGCCGTGGAGACCTGGTATTTGTATTCAATTTCAACCCTACACAGTCATTCACAGATTACGGTTTTCTTGTACCAAAAGGCTCATACAAGACTGTTTTGGACAGCGACAGTTTGGAATTTGGCGGATATGGACGGATAGATGATGGTGTAGAGCATTTCACCTTAATGGATCCTTTATACAAAAAGGTGCGTAAGGAGTGGCTCAAACTCTATTTGCCGGCCCGTTCAGCTATAGTTCTCAAGAAAGTCAGAGCGAATGGAAAATAAATTATGTGACAAGTGCGTCCGTTGGCTGTGCGGAATACTGTTTTCAGTTTTCGCATTCTGCTGGCTTTTCTTCTTTCAGCAGGATCTGCTATGTGCTGCATACAATAAGTTGTTTTACGGCATAGAATCAGCCAATGTACTACAGCACCATAATCATATGTTCATTTCCTCGCTCCTTGTTGCATTGTCATTGTCTTTGGTTATCACCGGACGTAATATCCTGCACTTCAAGAAAGGATTGTATGCATGCAATTATCTGCTTTCTGCCGTGTTCTTAGGGGCTATTACGGGTTATGACGGAGATTCTTTTTTTGGACAGAGCTCAACGGTTTGGATTGTAACGGCAGTTCTTGCAGTCGTTATGGTTTTTATTTGCAAGATGGTTGCTTCTGTTCCCAGGTCAGATTACAATGACCGCCCGCGCACTCTGACTGGTAATCTGTTGATTATGTGCTTGCTGTTCTGCATGGTGGGATTTCTTGGCAACACAGATGAGAATCTGCATCGTCGTCTTACAATGGAGCATTTACTTTCAGAGGGAGAGTATGGCAAACTACTTGAGGTGGGAAGTAAAGAGGAGGAGTCAGACAGGTATATTGATCTTTTACGTGCCAAGGCCATGCTTGAAGTTCCGTTTGAATCAAATCCTGCCGGAAGTGGGATAGGGGAACTGCTGTTCAGTTATAGCATCTCTGATCCGATATCTCTATCAGTGGCTCTTAATGAGATTCCCGATGCTCAGGCATATCTGGCATCGCGTCTGCTTGCGGGTGATCTATGTGGTTTTGCTGACAGCATTGAACTGTCCCGATACAAGATTCTGCCTCAATATTATATGCAGGCTCTTGTCTGTTTAGGGGACAGTAGTGCCATGAATATGTTCCCTGTGCAGTACAATGAGGAGTTATCCAGATACAAATCGTTTAATGATAAGGTAGAGTCACTGGGTGACGAGCCGGAAAAATTCCTTGCCAACAGCACTTTTATCGATTTCCATTCTACTTATTACTGGTTTCTCCGTTTCCGAGCAGGGAATCATAACTGATGTGATTGCCTATATATCGCGGAGCATTAATATCGAACTCGTCTGACAGGATATCATCAGTAGGTTTGTATTCGGGAGTGCTTATTCCGGCCAGTCGGAGTAATGTGTGCTTTAACTTGCTGTTTATCAGTGGTCTGTCGTGGGAAATCCTTATTCGTTCAGCTAAATCGCCGTGGTTCTTGATGAAGTCATCTGACATAAAGAACATAAACGGTATCTCAAACTGGTATTTTGCAACATTGAGTGACATCTGTTTCTCATCTGTGCGTTCGTGAAAGTCACGCCAGTCATATACCTCCTCTCCATGATCAGACAGATATATGCCTACGGCATCGTGACCTTTGACTATACTCCAGATGCTGTCCACCACAAAGTCGTTGTAGAGTGTGGCATTGGCATATTCTGCAATTATCTGTTTACCTTTTGTTCCTCCATATTCATTCCGGATATCATCGGATTTGAAACGGTCAAACTCCTCAGGGTAACGTGATTTGTATTTCACATGCTGTCCCATCAGATGAACAATGAGCAGAGTGGGGCGATTGAAAATCAGCATTGTATCAGGTATCAGATCAAGAATATCTCCATCATATTGTTTTAGGGCATCGTTGCGCCAGTCAAACAGACATTCAGATAACTCGGGTTTATTGAAGATAGTTCCGCCTATTCCGTTCCAGATATCTGAGCTGTTCAGCGCAAACTGATTGGTCAGATACCATACGTTGTATCCTGATTTACGGAATATGGCTGGGAACAGCGTGTGCTTAGTCCAACTGTCAGTGTAATTTTCGTCCCACATGGAGAACATGTTCCTCATAACGTTTGATGTGAGGTTACTTGTCGTAACTACGTCAGTATAAGGTATAAGATACCCGTCATCTTTCAGTCTTTCCAGTTTAGGATTGGTGGGCAGAGCCTGCGGGATATAAAGGGGAGTGTGATATTTGGAAAATGATTCTCCTATTATTAGCACTATGAGAGGACACTCCTTTGAGGAAGATGACTCCGGAGTGTTTTGTACGGTGGCTGTCAGCACGTCAAGTTCCGATGACTGGGCTTTGTTGAATGCAATGCCGTGGATAAGCCTTACGCATGTGGTGGACAGGTGTGGCATATAACGTTTCTCTGTAAATGCCTCATATCCTTTGGCACTGAGGCATCGTCCCAGTTTTATGTATGCAGGAATCTGTCGTGTTCCGGACCACAGTATAAGCGCAATTCCAATCCATGAAAACGTAGGCCTGAGCCTTTGGTTTAAATGTATCTTTCCGGTTAAGAGAATGCTTAGATATATGGCGGCAGCTGTTGTTACAATTGAAATCCATAATGCGGGATGAAGTAGGGCTGATAAGATGAATTCGCCGGCCTCTCCGGGATTTGTTTCAAGAACAAGTTGTAATACCCTGATATTATATTCAGACTGGTAGAAAATGATTGTAAATAATTCACCTGTGAAGATGACTGTAGAAATGATCCATACTATCCAATCCAAACGGATTTTCTTGAGCATGCTTGCTACAAAGCAAATGACATAACAGTCAAATATGGGCATCAGTGTTCCCAGGAACAGGTCACCTCCCATGCCCATGATGTGTGCTGCGGCTAAGATAATCAGTTCCATAAGGATACTGAAGGTAAACAGCACCTTCTCAGTCCTGACAGAGTAGGATAGTATATCTTTCAGATTCATTCCGCGTTTATCCATTTCTCTTTTACGGCAGTGTTGTTTATTTTCATCATGTTAACTGCATAGTCACGCATTTCTGATACTTTTTCCCTGTTCTGGTCAATGATATTCTCGGTATTTCCGATTTTATACAGGAACTCCTGTTTTGAGTTTATGTTATAGCAGTAGAAATAATCCTTATCGGCACACCCCAGATGTTCATCTGATACAAAATAAATATATTTCCGCTGTTGCTCAAGTAAATCAACACCTAACGTGTTATTGACGTAATCTAATTGCAATAATCCCATTATTGTAGGAAATATATCAATCTGTCCGCCTATTACGTCATATTTCTTTGCTTTGTCCTTAAAAGCCTCCGAATATATATAACACGGTATCCTGTTATAATAATATGCCATATCATATGATGGGTTTATACGTGGACTACCATGGTCGGCAACAAAGACAAAAACGGAGTTTTTACCCCATGATGTTTCCTTTGCTTTTTCAAAAAATTCTTTTAAGGCATCATCTGCGTATGCTATTGCCTGTTCATCAATATCGGCTCCGTAAGCGGAATACTTCTCAGGTATGGAATATGGAGAATGGTTGCTGCAGGTCAGAAACATTGCAAAAAACGGCTCTGTATCCGGATTCTTGTTAAAGAAATCAGTTCCATATTCAAACAAATAATCATCCCTTACACCAAAACGACTTACTATCTTTTCATTAGGATAATCATATTGCGAGTAGATCCTGTCTATGTTATTGTCCAATAAGAAAGAATTCATATTGTCATATTGAGGATTGCTTGTTACAAAAGTATATGTTTTATAACCGTGTTTCTTCAACCAATAAGGTAATCCGGTGTATAAGTCAGAAGGCTGATTCATGCACGGTTGCAGGAAATTCGGGGAATAGCCGTACATCGATGCCAGCATGCCGTTATTGGTATGTATGCCTGATGAATAAAAATTCTCAAAATATATGGAACTGTCCCTTAATTCCCTTAAGAACGGAGTCAATGGTCGGCCGTTATATTCAAGTGTAAGGTTGTTTAATGTCATTGACTCCATTAAAACGAGTATGACATTGAGTTTTGTACCGTTGTCTGAAAAAGAGACACTGCGGTTTAAGGGGTGTTTTGTATCATTATCTGTTATTTCCAGTTCGTTGGACACATATGATAAGGCATAATCTGCGTCTGTGTTTTTGATTATTTCAGCATCAACGTTTTTCCTGGTTTGTTTTAATGATTCTACTATATTGAAAATAGGATTGTTGCCGATTCGGTTGTAAAAGGGAATGTCTGAGAATGAAGCGAAACTCACCTTGATGACATACCTTTGAAAACTGCCGCGCATACCTATGAAACATATTCCGATGGCTATAATAAATGTTGAAAGATATGACAGGTTTTTTTTCCCCTTGTCGGTGTATTCCAGAACCTCGGGATTATATTTCCTGAAAAGAAATCTCAGTGTAAAGATAAATATTGCGCAGAACGCAGGTGCCATTACCAGATATGGATAGTTGGATTTGTCATCGACCAGCATTCCTGTTGTAGTGCCGAAGAACTTGAACCATGAGAAGGCCTCAATATTAATATGCCATCCAAAAAAAGCAAAATACCTGATATTTGAAACCGCAATCAGAAAGGCTATGGTATAGAGGATGTAATAATAGCAATTCAGGATGCGGAAAAAGTTTTTAAGCTTTATTCTTTCAAACAGCGAAATCACTATTGCAGAAAGTAACGGTAGTAGAGATATGTATGAAGCAATATGATTATCAAATCTTACGCCGATTACCAGCGCATGTAATATGTCGCTGAAAATAAACGGTGTACCCTCAGGAAAATTAACGGCTATAAAGGCAATTCTTATTATGCTAAAAAAGAACAGCGCTAGAATCTGTACTAAGAATACATATTTTACAGCCTGGAAAATACGGGATTTGGTCCACATTTTTGTCTGATTATTGCTTATGGGGCATCAAAAAGTGATTTCTTTGAATTATAATAAAAGGTGGAGATTTTATCCCCACCTTTATTATATCATCCTTTGGCAGTTCGAAAACTAAAAGGATATTTGGGGTGTAATTGAAAACTGCAATCAGCAGTTCTCAATTGCACCCTGTGCAGCTGCAAGTCTTGCAATAGGCACGCGGAACGGTGAGCAACTCACGTAGTTCAGACCAACCTTGTCGCAGAACTTTACTGATGAAGGCTCGCCGCCATGCTCGCCGCAGATACCACACTTGAGGTCGGGACGTACTGAACGGCCCTTCTCTACAGCCATCTTGATGAGCTGGCCAACACCCTTCTGGTCCAGAACCTGGAACGGGTCAACCTTAAGGATCTTCTTCTCCAGATATACCGGCAGGAATGAAGCAATATCGTCACGTGAGTAACCGAATGTCATCTGAGTAAGGTCATTGGTACCGAATGAGAAGTACTCGGCGCGGGCAGCAACTGCATCAGCAGTAAGAGCGGCACGCGGGATCTCAATCATTGTACCAACCTTGAACTCGAACGGCTTAACGCCCTCCTCTTCAAACAGCTTGGCTGCTGTAGCGCGGATGATCTCCTCCTGCTGCTCAAACTCATAGTGCTTACCAACCAACGGAACCATGATTTCAGGTTTCGGATTCATGCCCTCCTTGCGGAGTTGGATAGCGGCACCGATGATAGCCCTGGTCTGCATTTCGGTGATCTCAGGATAGGTGTTACCCAGACGGCAACCACGGTGACCCAGCATCGGGTTGTTCTCTGACAGAGACTCAACGCGAGCCTTGATCTGCTCCAGAGTTACGCCCATTGCATCGGCCATCTCCTGCTGACCC
>CACYHN010000013.1 GCA_902774275.1 uncultured Bacteroidales bacterium | reverse complement strand
GATAGACATTTCCGTTATTGGCTGATTTTACGGAGGTGAGTGTCTGAGTTTGGGCATCCCAACTAAAATAGCCTTCGTTAATATCGTCGCTGCTACTGTGGCCCAAGGTCTGGCCGATAAGCTTTACCTTACTCCAGTCAAATTCTGCACCGTCGGTCCAATCGGCATCAAGGGTTATGGAACTTCCTACCTTAACCCAATCAGTAGGAGGCTCTATACTGAACCTATCAAGTGTGGGGAAATACTCATTAATAATGGCATTGCCGTAAATGATGTATTCGCCGTCGGGAACCTGGGTCTTTGTCTGGCTGTCCCATACCGTGGCTTCAAAGACGAATACGAACAGGAACTGATACTGGCCTGAATAGTCGCCCTTAGTTCCAGACTTTTTCTTTAGCCAGATCTGGCTGCGGCCGTCCAGTTTCACGTTACCTCCTTTTCCCATATGAACAGTCACCTCTTTTCCTGTCCTATGCGTTCCGAATTTTCCGGATGACCATGAAAACTTCCCATAAAACGTCTGATCGATAGTGGTGAGTTGGTTCGCAGTTTCCAGCGGCAGCTCAAACATGCCCCAACCCATAGTGCTCTGTACGGGATCTTCATCCATCATGCTAACCTTGATGGCCTTTTGGCTGCGGTCACTGCTGCTGCGGCCTATGTACCACTGGGAATCATCCTGAGAAAGAGGGAAGGTTTTTTCTTCAGCACCTGTGGCTTGTACAACGTAGGTGTTGTCTTTAAGTTTCTGAGCCTTTTGGATTAAACCTTCAACGATAGTGTTTGTTGTTTCATCTTCATCATTTTTGCATGAAACAAACAGTCCTGCTGCAAGTACCAGGACGGGGATAAAAAAATTAAGTTTCATAAGAATGTGTAATTAGGTTTGTCCTTTTTGTTTATGTTGCAAATATAGTTAAGTTTAAAAAATAAACAAAAAAAGCTATACGTTATTCAATACCTGTAGTAGGTAGTGTACTGATGCCAAAGTGGTAGGAATAGCTGTACAAGGAGAGTTTTTTGCGAGTTACGGTTTGTTTATTATTTTTTGTGTATATTTGTGCGTTCTTTACTCTTTTACAATAATTTACAACCTGATTTGCTAACAAAAAACATCATTATGAATAGGATCCTGAGTACAAAGAATTGGGCAAATGCAGCAATGACGCTGCTGTTTGCCTTAGTGTGTGCCGTAATTAATGCACAGACCACCACATTTACTTACACTGCTGCAGAGAAGATTGTCCGCTTCGATGATATTGAGTACTTCACGGGCGCTACGGCGGTACAATCCCATACGTTTGCTGATGGCCAGGGCACCGTGGTCTATGAGGGTACGGTGACTGGACTGGGCAGCGATGCCTTTACTTCTTATGCCCTGACATCGGTGAATATCCCGGGCTCCATCGATACCATCAGTACAAACAACTTTAAGAATTGTACGGAATTGGCAACGGTAATCCTTAACGAGGGTACAGAGAACATATCTTTTTATGGCTGCACGAATCTGGAGACCATCAATTTCCCGTCAACTATAAAGGAGGTAAAAATAAGAGGGAACGCAAAACTGGAAACGGTGACCCTGCCGGAGGGCGTAGAGAAAATCCACGAGTTTTACAACTGTACTGCCCTGAAGCAAATCAATATTCCGGCCTCCGTGACGTACATCGGCCCGTTCAATAATTGCAAAGCCTTGGATAAGGTCATTGTGGAAGACCTTGCATCGTGGTGCACTGCACAACATTATGAAGGATCTTTTTATGGGCCGCAGAAAATGGCCGGAAAGCTTTATTTAGGCACTGTTGACAGTTATGAGGAGATAATAGACCTGGTCATTCCCGAGGGTGTTACCCATTTGGAAAGCAGCGCTTTCAGTTATCTTACCAGAATAACATCCGTTACTCTTCCCACTACCCTTACTAAATGGGAAAGTAGCGCTTTCCTAAACTGTACAGGCGTGACGGATGTATATTGTATGACTAATCCTGTTGCACTTAACTGGTCATACAACAATAAAAACTTTAAAAATAATAAGGAAACAGTGATGCATGTGATGGACGCGGATCTTTGGCAGTCTCTTTTCCCTGATGCCAACGTCACTTATGCAGGTGATCTGAAGCAAGTGTCCTATACAGCCACCGCTGCGGTCAGTGATTTCAGTACTGACATGTTTACAGGCGCTAAGGTCTTGATAGCTGACATATTTGATGCGGAAACGGGTAAAGGCAGCGCTTTCTTTTACGGTAACCTGACTGCCGTAGCACCAGATGCTTTTGCAGGCAATACCGTGTTGACTGGCATCACCTTGCCTGATGGCATCACTACAATAGGCAGTAATGCCTTCAATGGCTGTCCTGCCCTGGCTTCCATCACGCTGCCCAAGAGTGTTACAACTTTCAGTGACAATGCCTTTGCAGGGCTGCCCTCAGCCACTGATGTCTGGTGTCTTGCCCAGCCTTCTGCCCTGACATGGGACGGTACGGGTTTCAAAGACGGTAAGGCAACTCAGATGCATGTGCTGGCAGTCGATGACTGGACAACTCTGTTCTCCAGTGCCAATGTCACGTTCGTGGGCGGTTTTACGTGCTTCAGCTACACCGCAACGGATAAAGAAAACTCTTCATTCTATGCCCTTGACAAATTTACGGGTGCTACCGATATGGCTCTGCATGAATTTGATACTGAGTCAGGTAAAGGCACGGTTATCTTCAAAGGTGTTGTAACAGGCCTTGAGGACAAGACCTTTTACGGCAACAAACTGCTGACAGGTATTATCATTCCGGATTCAGTCACCGTATTGGGGAGCTATGTCTTCAACAACTGTAAAAAACTGACTACGGTAAGTCTGCCTAACGCCATCACGTCTATAGGTTTTAATTTATTCAACAATTGCGCCAGTCTTGCTACTGTCAACATCCCGACATCAATCACGGAGTTACCGAGAGAGATGTTTGATGGATGTACCAGTCTGACTGACATCTCCATTCCTGAGAACGTCACCAGTATAGGTGGAGATGCATTCAGTGCTTGCACCGGACTTACCAGTATCTACATTCCAGCCTCTGTCACCAAAATCGGAAGTTACTGTTTTTCGGGTTGCACTAATCTTGAAAAGGTTATCACACCTAGTCTCTCTGCCTGGTGTACCATCAATTTTACCACCGAGAAATCCAATCCTTTGAATTTGGCTCATCATCTGTTCATAGGCAGCAAGGAAAACTACACTGAAATCACAGAAGTGGTCATTCCCGTGGATATTGAGGAAATCAAGGACCATGTTTTCGAGGGATTTACGACTATGACCAGCCTCACCCTGCCCTCGACACTCAAGAAGATTGAAAGCTACGGATTTTATGGGCTTTCACAACTGTCCGATGTCTATTGTTCCTCTGATCCCTCTACACTCAAGTGGCAGAATAACAGCAGTTCTGATGTACTTATGCCGGATAAGGGCACTAAGTTCCATGTGTCTGATAAAGCTGCTTGGGAAGCCAAATTCCCTAATGCAAACGTCACTTTTGTGGGGGGTATGCCCACATCGACACCATCAGTTGAGATGGAGAATCCGTTTGATGTTGAATGGTACTCAATAGACGGCACCCGGCTGTTTGAAGCGCCTTCGGAGAGAGGTGTCTATTTTAGGGACGGAAGGAAATATATTATAATTGAAAATTGAGAATTGAAAAATGAAAATTAACAAACACCTGCGTTAATTCCCGCGACTTAAAAAACGAGCGAAAAGTTTTTCGCTCGTTTTTTATAATTTTCAATTCTCAATTTTCAATTTCATTCCTCACGGTACTGAGTGGGAGTCTGGCCGGTGTGGGCTTTGAAGAAGCGGAAAAAGAATGACTGGCTGGGGAAGTTGAGGTTTGCCGCTATCTCCTTTATTGTCATGTCAGAGTGCCGCAGCATGTTCTTGGCATCCAGTATAAGTAACTCATTGAGCCATTCTGGTACGGAACGGCCGCTGGCCTCTTTCACTATCTTGGAGAGGTATTTTGGCGTTACGCACATCTTATCAGCATAATAGCCCACCAGATGCTCGCGGGTATGGTCGTTGATGGCCAGTTTGATGAACTGCTCCAGCATCTGGCGCTGGCGCGTGGTGCGTGCGGGAGCCTCCAGGTCCTGGCGTTTCTTGGAATCGGCCAGGAATCCTGCAAACTGGTAGAACACTGATGATACCAGACCGGCCATGCTGTCATGCACAAACTGCGGATTGGTCTTGGCTATGTCAAGCGCCAGATTCACATATTTACGGAGCATCTTGGTCTCATCAGCAGAGAGGTGAATGCAAGGGTCACGCAGTACATCCATAGCCTCAACCAGGAACTTGCTGGGATTGATGCCTGCGCTTGAAATGAAAGAGGCTGATGCGCAGATAAGAGAGAAACGCAGGTTATCAGTAAGCTCATCAGGTTGCGTTATCCTTACGATGTTACCCGGCGTTATGAGCAGCAGTGTACCTGTGGTGAGGTGATAATCTGTCAGGTTGACGCTGCAGTCAGCAGCTCCCTCTACGCAATATGCAGCCATGTAACAATCTACGCGGAAAGGATAGCGCAGATATTTGTATTGTGGTTTCTCCTGCAATCGCGCAATAAAGAAATCATCGCCTATGCCAAGCGATACCCCTGAGGGAATCATCTGCTTGATTCTGGATGGTGTAATGAGCAACTCTGAATATGATTCCATCTCTTTTTTCTTAAGATTTGCGCCAAAAGTAATACGTTTTTGTGTTAAATGGTACCTATTTGTGGGTATTTTCGACCAATAGATACAAGTAGTGTTAAAAAAGATTACATCATAATGGCTAAACGGCACTACTTTTGCATTCGATTTAATAACGAAAAACAAAACAATAAACGGACTATATGAAACATTCAAGTAGAATCATGATTGCGGTCTGCATGATGCTGATGACCACTTACACAATGGCTCAGACCGTATTGACACTTGAGGATTGCAGGGCTATGGCACTTGAAAACAACGGCCAGTCCAAGATGGCGCAGGAGAAAGTGACTGCCGCCGAGTATGACAGCAAAGCTGCATTTGCAAATTACTTGCCTAAAGTATCTGCTACAGCGCTCTATCTTCACAACAGCGAAAATCTGAATCTTATCAGCGAGGAGCAGTCCGGCACGCTGTCCAACATGGGTTCGTCATTGACATCGGGAATAATGAATTCAGTTATGACGGATCCTACATTCCTCGGAATGTATATTTCCGATGCTGATTTCAAGAAGAAGGTTGATTGGGCTATGAAAAAGGTTAGTGATAGTCATATCGATGAAAAACTCAATAAATTAGGTGGTGACTTCTCTGACAATCTTTCACTCGATATTCAGAATGTCTACGTGGGTGCCATCACAGTTGAGGAGCCTCTTTATGTGGGCGGTAAGATACGCGCATATAATAAGGTTACAGCATACGCCAAGGAACTGGCTGAGACCCAGCTTAACGGTGAAGACCAGAAGGTGCTGGTTACGGTTGATGAGGCATACTGGCAGATTGTATCTGTTGCAAACAAACTGCGTCTTACTGAGCAGTATGTGGAGTTGCTGCGCCAGATGGACCACAATGTTGAGGTGATGAAGAATGAGGGCGTGGCTACGGCATCAGACCAGCTTTCCGTAAGGGTTAAGCTGAATGAGGCTGAGATGAGCCAGATCAAAGCTCAGAACGGCCTGATACTCTCCAAGATGCTGCTTTGCCAGCTTTGCGGATTGCCTCTTGACAGTGAGATAATGCTTAAGGATGAACTGAATGAGACGCTTGAAATCCCGGCCGATGAGGTTACATACACTGAGGAGGGACTCTATGAAGACCGTCCGGAACTCAAGAGCCTGCAGCTGGCCGTGAACATGTATGATATGAAATCAAAGATAGTCCGTGCCGATTATCTGCCTACTGTGGCTCTTATGGGCAATTATCTGGTTACCAATCCATCAGCAAGTAACGGTATAGCCAAAGAATTCCATGGAATGTGGAACGTGAGCCTGGTGGCTAAGATTCCTGTGTTCCATTTCGGTGAGGGTCTGAACAAGTACCGCCGTGCCAAATCAGACAAGATAATCACCCAGTATCAGCTTGATGATGCCCGCGGCAAGGTAACACTCCAGGCTTCACAGTATGAGAAGAAGATTGCTGAGGCTGATTCACGCTTGGAGATGGCACTCAAGAATATGGAGAATGCTGAGGAGAACCTGCGTGTGGCAAACATAGGTTTCAAGGAGGGCGTGGTAGAGTCATCACTGGTGCTTGCGGCTCAGACGGCATGGCTCAAGGCTCATTCCGAGGAGATAGATGCTCGCATAGACCGTATAATGGCTACGGTTTATCTGCGTCAGGTGACAGGTCAGTTAAGTGTAAACGATAAAAAATAAAAGATATGGACAACAAAACTCAAAAAATGAACATTGCGCTGTCACTTACAGCGTTTGCGGTTGTTGTGGCTATAGTATGTTTGGTAGGTATATATACCTTCAATCACAGAGAGCCGGAAATTGTTCAGGGACAGGCTGAGGCAAGTGAGTATCGCGTGTCAAGCAAGGTACCCGGACGTATACTTAAGATTCTGGTACAGGAGGGTCAGGCAGTTCACGCAGGTGATACCCTGGCTATACTTGATACTCCCGATATCAATGCAAAGCAGGCTCAGGCAAATGCTGTACTCAGTGCTGCTACTGCACAGAACGCCAAGGCTCAGAAGGGTGCCCGTGAGGAGCAGATTCAGGGCGCTTATGAGATCTGGCAGAAAGCCAAGGCCGGTCTGGATATCTATGAGAAATCATACCGCCGTGTTGAGAACCTCTTTAAGGAGGGTGTAGTGAGTGAGCAGAAACGTGATGAGGCCAAGGCACAGTATGATGCAGCAGCCGCAACTGAGAGGGCTGCCAAGTCACAGTATGATATGGCTGTCAACGGTGCTGAGGAGGAGGTTAAGGAGATGGCTGCCGCACAGATGCGTCAGGCTGAAGGTGTGGTTGCTGAGGTCAATTCATACATTGAGGAGACCGTTCTCACTGCATCACTTGATGGTGAGGTGAGTGAGATATTCCCCATGGTAGGTGAACTGGTAGGTACAGGTGCACCCATCATGAACATAGCCGTGATGGATGAGATGTGGGTTTCATTCAATGTCCGTGAGGACCTGCTCCAGGATCTTACGATGGGTGCAGTACGTGAGGCATACGTGCCTGCATTGGACAAGAAGATACAGGTAAAGGTGTCATATATGCGTGACCTTGGCTCATACGCCGCATGGAAGGCTACAAAGGTAAATGGTCAGTATGACCTCAAGACCTTTGAGGTACGTGCCGTTCCTGAGGAGAAGGTTGAGAACCTGCGTCCCGGTATGACAGTTATCATTGACAGACAGTAAACAGCCATGAGTGGAACAAAGCAAGGATTCTGGGCGATAGCAAGACGTGAGATCGTGCGTATGCAGTCACGTCCGCTTTACGGACTGAGCATGATCTTTGCGCCGCTGTTCTGCTTCCTGTTCTTTACTACCCTTATGGGTGAGGGGCTGCCGCAGAGCCTGCCTGCCGGTGTGGTTGATGAGGACAACACTACGGTATCGCGCTCCATTCTGCGTAATCTGGACTCTTACCAGCAGACAGAAATCATAAAACAATACTCAAATTTTGCAGAGGCACGTGAGGCCTTGCAGAAGAATGAGATTTACGGTTTCTTCTATATACCCAAGGGTACTCAGGAGAAGGCTTCCAGTCAGCAACAGCCCAAGATATCCATATATACAAACGGTACATACCTGATTCCGTCATCACTTCTGTACCGTGACATGAAGACCATGGCTGTGATGGCATCGGCTGCCGTAGGGCGTGAGATTCTGTATGCCAAGGGTGCCAATCTGGACCAGGCTATGGGATTTCTGCAGCCCATCCAGATGGATATGCATCCGCTTGGAAACCCGTGGCTCAATTACAACGTCTATCTGACCAACACCTTGCTGCCCGCTGTGTTGGCTCTTATGATACTGATGGTGACCTGTTTCTCCATACATACGGAGCTTAAGGACGGTACTGCCGGTGAATGGATGTTTATGGCTAATGACAATGTGTTCAAAGCCGTGAGTGCCAAACTGTTCCCGCAGACAATGATGTTCTCGCTTATGGCGCTGATATACCTTATATTGCTCTACGGATGGCTTGGATTCCCTCATAATAATGGCTTCTGGCCCATGTTCATTGCGGCCGAGCTGCTGATACTGGCATCGCAGGGATTCGCGGTGTTCATGGCTGCGGCCATCCCGTCTCTGCGCTGGTCTCTGAGCCTATGCACTCTGTGGGGCGTGCTTTCCATTCCTATCAGCGGATTCTCATTTCCGGTTATGGGTATGCCCGATGCGCTTCAGGCTCTGTCATATATGTTCCCGCTCAGATACTATTTCCTGATTTACGTTGATCAGGCTCTGAACGGAGTTCCGTTGGTCTATTCGGCATGGTTCTACGTGGTCTTGATCCTGTTCACTATTATGCCGCTTATTGACATTCACATGCTCAGGAAAGCTGCGCATGAATATACATACTTAGAATAATCAAGAAAGAGATATGTGGGTAAAAGATATGCTTGATGTTTCCGGAAAGGAGCTCCGCGCCTGCCTGCAGGATGTGGGTGTAATGGTATTCTTCATTATAGTACCATTGCTCTATCCGTTGCTTTATGCCTATCTGTACAGTCGTGAGGTGGTTCATGAGGTTCCTGTGGTTGTGGTCGATGAGTGCCGCAGCGCCACAAGCCGTGAATTCCTGCGCAAGAGTGACGCTACCGCTGACCTTAAGATAATCTCATATTGTGCCGATATGGAGGAGGCGCGTAACCTTATGCACCGCCACAAGGCATACGGCCTGATTCATATTCCTGCCGAGTTTGAGAAAACGCTTGCCAGCGGTCATCAGGCTACTATAAACCTCTATTGTGATATGAGCGGCCTGCTCTATTACAAGGCTATGCTGAGCGGCTGTACAATTGTATCACTGGATATGAACCGGGATATACAGATGCAGCGTCTGTCAGGTATGTCTGATTGGGAGAAGGATGTCATGACCATGCCGATAGAGAATGAGTATGTGACCATGTTCAACCCTGCAAACGGCTTCCAGGCTTTCCTGATACCTGCCATATTGATTCTGCTGCTGCAGCAGACACTGGTGCTTGGTGTAGCCATGCTGGCTGGTACCGAGGCTGAACGCCGTCGTGCCGGAACCCTGATTCTGGGACATGAGTATGACAATCCTATCACCGTGCTGGGCGGCAAGGCTATGGCCTATCTGCTGGTTTACGGATTTACCGCAACATATGTGCTCTGCTTTGTGCCGTGGCTGTTTGGTATGCCTCAGCTCTGGCAACTGCCTACTCTTGTGGCATTTGTCATTCCGTTCCTGCTCTCCAGTATATTCTTTGCTATGTGCATATCCTTCTTTGTAAGGGATAGGGAATCATGCTTCCTGCTGTTTGTGTTCGTCTCTGTACCGCTTATCTTCATGAGCGGCATATCATGGCCATCATCAAACATGCCTGCATTCTGGAAAGTCCTGGCTCAGATATTCCCATCCACTCATGGTATCAACGGATTTGCACGCATCAACACATCAGGGGCGTTGCTTCAGGATGTAAGGATAGAGAGCCTTTCGCTCTGGGTTCTGACCGGAATCTATTTCATGCTCTCTCTGTTCATTTATGAGCGTATGTACCGTTCAGACAAGATGCCTGGTGCTGAATTCGTGATAGCTATGCGTACCCGTGCACGTCGTAAGATACGCGTTGCAGCCCGAGCCGGCCAGGAGCTTATTGAGACAACCCAGAGAATTCAGAAGGTACGCAGATACCGGAAAGAGAAGGGAAAGAATGGGAATTGAAAATTGAAAATTGAGAATTGAAAATTATAAAAGGCGTTCGAAAATTTTTTTCGAGCGCCTTTTAATGTCGCGGGTATAAAACGCACCGCATGGCAATTTTCAATTTTCAATTATTTCAGGGTGGAGAATCTGCCGGTAACTGATTCAGAGTATGTGGTTGAGACGGGGATATGCGGAGCGCCTGCGTACTCAAGCTCGGCGAACAGACCGTCAGGGCCTTTCTGGATGGCACTTACTTTGCGTAGATTGACGTAGTATGACCTGTGGCAGCGTACTATGTTGTTAGCCTCACAGATCTGCTCAATGGCTCTCATTGAGTTGCGTAAGGGGTAGCGTACCATCTTGTCCATATTCATGTAGCAGATGTTTACGTAGTTGTCAGCAGCCTCAATGTATAGCAGGGTGTTGGCGGTGATGGCCAGTTTCAGGCTTTTCTTCTCATCAAAGAAGGGTAGGGTGCTCTCCTCACGGCCTATCTGTCCGCTGGCGTATTTTTCAATGGTTATCTGGTCTTTTGCCAGGCGGTTGTTCTTGTCCTGAACCTCAGATATGAGCGCCGCTATAACATATGGGAATACAAGTATGGAACATGTTATGAGGAACATGTTGGGGAGCAGGTCAACGTATGTCACGGTACGTTTGTCCATGAGCCATATAAACAGGGCACAGAACATTGTGATGGTGAGGGCTTCCATTAGTTCCCAGATGATGAATCCTGTATAGTTTATCTGATGCTTGCTCCTTACCAGCAGCATGGATAGGCGGCTTAACAGAACTACTACAAGTTCAATTGATGCCATGATTGCAGCGCGGAAAGCCAGTTGTCCCTGGGTTACCTGCATGAAGGTATCTATATGAAAAGGCTTGGTTCCTATAATGAAAAAGAAGGCGTACATAGGTATGAGAAGTATGTAACAGGCCAATATCCCACTCTTGAAATATGAATCCGGAATCTTTTGCATAGTCTTGTTTCTGAGCGTTACGGTGCAAATATAGGGGTAAATTTTTGTCCCACAAGAGGTGGGGTGAAATATTTTACCTAATATTTTCACCCCTGTATTTTGGATTTAACCCTCAAATATGCGTTTTGGTCACAATCATACGGCGCATATCCCTTTTATTTTCACCCATCAGACGGCTGTAGTATCTTTGTGGCGAAAATAATTGTAAAACCAATAAAACCAAAATAGGGATATGACAACAATCTGTTCATTTGACTGCACCCAGTCAGCTCTTAAGAGCATAACCGGTGATGTTAAGCCAATTGCACCGGTTGACGGCAAGTGGGTTGAGGTATCAGCCCGTGTGTTTGAGGAGCGCGTACGTAATCTTGCCTACGGCCTTATGGTTCGTGATTACCGTCGTGACGAGACTATCGCTTTCAGCGGTTGTACAGATGAAATGAAACCATTCATCAAGACAGCCTGCAAGCTTGCACATCTGAATGCTTCCTTCGATGCAGAAGCAGATACTCCTCAGCTCACGGCTGTTGATGTGGAGTACCTCATGCTCATTGGCGGAACCTGGTCACGCAAGTACAAGGCGTCAGTGGATCGTACTATAACCCGCATTCTTTTGGGTTGCTGAATTAGAAACTATTTTGATTTGTTTCCATGAATTTCTTACGGCCTCTTTTTTCCTCTGTTTCCACCGCTTCTCGGTCATAATGGACCTCCATTACTCCCTCAAATCGGCATAACCAGAGAATAAAATAGTCCATAATTATCTTCACGGAACAAATTAAAACAGTTTCTACTCATCCATCGGGTGATAGAAGCTGCGGGCGTGGCTCAGTTCCGGGTGGAAGATGCTCATAAAGTCTGCCAGCAGTATATCGGGATGGAATGCGGTTAGCTCAAAATAGGGAACCTGATATACATCACATACCCAGATGTTCCGCTCCTTAAACGGTTTGAATGAGGAGTATTGCCTGAAATCAGATTCCAGCATCCTGTAGGTAAGCGGATTTGAAGAACTGTTCTTGAGCAACCATACATCGGCATCCCGGGCTTTTTCAAATACGGTTTCAAATGACAGCGGCACTGAGCCGCTGTTGCTGTTTTCAGAGAATATATAGTCTCCTCCGGCGTCGGCTATCATCTGTCCGATGGTACTGCCGCCACCTGCCATATACCAGGCTGAGCCGCTTTTGGTATCGAGCATCACTTTGGGGCGCAGGGGTGTCTTGGCGGCGGTTTCACATAGCGCTTGATAGTTTGATTTGACTTGTCGGAACAGGGAGTCTGCATTGCTGCCCACGCCGAAAAGACGTCCATAGAAACGCATCCATTCCGCACGGGCCAATGGTGATGTCTCCATGTAGTCGGCGCACTCCAATAATGGTATTCCCAGTTTCTCAAGCTGACCGTAGCCTGTCTCCTCAAAGGGAGATACCATTATTGCGTCTGGTTTTAGTTCCATAATCTTCTCTATGGTGGGATACATACTGTTGCCGCAGTCAGCAATCATGCCGTTGGCTAACCGTGCCCGTATTACGGAGTCTGCTATGTATTCTGATTCACATACGCCTGCAATGCAGTCTTCTGCACCGAGTTCCACCATGAGGTGAGCCAGGCTGTTGGTCATGACAACTATGTGCTTGAGCGGCACCTGGATGGTATTGCTGTTCCTGTTGAAACTGTAGTCTGTACCCTCATTCGTGCTGAATGTGTATGAGTGCAGCAGTGTGTTCTTTTTCCATGGGTTGGCTATCTGTGCGTTGAACCCTTGAGGGGTGTCGTCAAGCACTATATGGCTGGAGTATTCCATGATGCCGCCCGTAGCATTGAAATGAGTGCCGTTGGAGCAGGATAACAACAGGACGGTCAGCGCCGGTAAGAGTACCAATCTGGCTTTCATTGTTCTGAAGGATTAAGGTTGGTTATGGATGTTACCTCTGTTGATTGCTCTCCGGTGAGCTTATTCCATCCTATAACCGCATTCTGTATCTTGATGAAGTCTATCTGTTCAAGTTGTGCGGGTGAGCCGTCGGGTTTGACAGCCCAGTCTATGTCAAATGCTGAATTGGTTTCAGAATTGGGCAGGTTATCCGCATAACCGAACCCGAATGCAGGCATTACCCAGTTCTTACCGTCATGTGACATGTTATCCGGCAACAGGGTGGCAGTAAATGATACCGTGTCAACGGAATACCACAGAGGGTAGTAAGGCTGTTTGTGGAAATTGTTGTGCTTTACGCTTCCGGTACGGCCGTCAGAACCTTTCCAGTCTGAATCTCCGTCATCAGCCGACGGCTTGCCGTATCTGATGGTGTATCCGGCGGTGGCACGGCCCTCTTTCTGCTCTGATCCGTAAATCTCATACCACGGGTCATCCGGCTGTCCGTTCCTGTTGACATCGGCACTTACCCAAACCACTGCGGGCTCGGCACCGTTTATGATTGCATTGCCGTCAATACGGAAATCAGGACCTTCAAGATTGTGCACGGGAGCATCAAAACCTACTGTAACGTATCCGCCGAATCCTCCCAACGTTATCATCTGACCGGTTGTAAGCAACGCATTCAGACATTTGTCCGCCATGGCCTGTGCGTCATCGTCAGGTTCATATTCGGGGAGGATATTGACAAACTGCCCCGGTGCCGGCATATATTCAAACACCCGGCTGAGTTTACCCGGTTTCTGTTCCTGACCGCCGGAATAGGGGGTGGTGCTTACACTCAAGTCACAGAACTGAATGGTATTGGGGTTGATGCCTATTCCGGAAATACTGTATTCCAGCTTGCCGTCAGGGGAGAAGCAGTAAAGTGTGCCGGGGGTAGTGTAATTGGCTGCATCAGTGATATAGACTTTTCCCGTGGCAGTATCTACGCTTATGCTGTACGGGCATTCTATCCGGGTACCGTCAGTAATGAAATCCGGTTTGATTATATGCCCGGATTCCAAGTCCATAACCTGAATCCGGTTGCTTCCGTAACGGTAAATCCATGCCTTGCCGTCATATATGTCCATGCCGAGTACGGGAATATCGTATGTGTCGGTCAGCAGGTCTGTCTCTACGTCAATACGGTGCAGACGGTAGTCATAGTCCTTTTTGTCATAATCAAAAATACCGCGTGACACTACGAATACGCTCTTCCCGTCTGTGCGTATGGTTCCGGGATTGCTGCGTGTTTCTATACGCTTATTCTCCGTGAAACTGTTCACGTCTATTACGGATACGGTGTTGTCCGGGTTGTCCGGGTCAAGTCCTCCGGAGTTTGATACATATAGCTTTCCGGCTGCATAACATATCCCGTCCGGATTGCGGCCTACGTTTACCGTCGCATCTATTTGCATGGTGAGCGTGTCTATGCGCTGTACCGTGCCGTCAAAGTTGCATACATATACATACCCGCCGTGTGCCGCCATATAGCGTGGTTCAGACGGTGCTCCGTTCCGCTCCATCCTGATCTGCTTGAGCGAGGTGCAGGTGGCTGCATCCAGGATCTCGATGGTGCTTGATACGTTGACCGCTATATACAGACGGCTTCCGTACAGGAGCAGGTCATTGGCCGTGTCGCCTATGCGACGTCCGTTCACCTTTTCAAAACAGTCATACGATGTGTTGCCCTGTGAACTCCATGAATCGGGCTTGCCGGTACTGAAATCTATCCATGTGAGAGTGCTGTTGTTAAGATTGAAAAGCCCTTCGGACAGGATATACGCACCTTTGTGAGGAGAGTCATCGGGACGGCCTTCCATGTCAGAGAGTACAGGCTCGGGGTCACAGGCCATGAATAATGCAGCTAATGATAGGATGGACAGCTTTTTCATCAGAAATCAGCTTTTAATGTTAAACGGAACTGTCTTCCCGGCATGGGGAAATTCCGTACCAGCTCGTAGCGGCTGTCTGTAAAGTTAATACATTCAACCTTAACAGTTGAAGTTATGCGGCTAAAGTTAAAGGAACGCCATGCGGAACATCCAGCCTCGTAGTATGACGGCATGTGATATTCAGGTCCGTTATAGTCGTTGCTGTAGTAGTCTCCGCTATAAATACAGTTTAAGCTCAGGTTGACAAGAGGGGTTTCAATCCATGCTACGGCCGATGCCGAGTGCCTTGGGGTGTATGGAAGCTGATGATTCCATGTGCTGCTGCCGCTGTCCGACTTGTCCATGGCACGCTGGTATGTGTATGACAACTTTGCGGCGGGGCGGATGCGGCCTTCCATGCAGATTACATCAACGCCGGTCTCTAACCCGTGGGTTACCACATGCCCTACATTCTTCATCATCCATATGGCTGTGTTCTTGCCCGGAACAGCCAGGATGCGGTCTTTTACGCTGCTGTTATATGCATCGGCATAAAATGATATCTCCCAATTCCCGGCCTCATTCTCAAGTACAAGTCCGGCCGATGTCACCGAGGCTCTTTCCGGCTTGAGGTCGCGGCGTCCTATCTGCTCAAAATAGAGGTCGTTGAATGTGGGCAGACGATATGTGCCGGTGTATGAGGCTCTCAGATGGAGTCCGGCGGCAGGCCAGATGAGCCAGTTGGCACCGATGACAGGTGACAGGTGGCTGTAGCTCTCAGCTGCCTTGCGGATCCTGGTCTCCTCAACAGTCCCCACATAGTTGAGCCTGCCTGTAAGCGTAACCCTTTCTGAAACATATTTCAATGCGGCCGATGCATTCACTGTTGCCCTGGTGGGGCTGGCCTGGTTTTTCCCGTTGCCGTCCAGCTTGGACAGACGGCCGTCAAGAGCGGCCGACGCCGACAGGCTGTTGGTGAGCCGGTACAGCAGGACTCCGGAGAGATACCCCTCTTGCTCGGTGTATCGGTTATCGGTCTGACCTGCACTGTTGTTAACCTTGGGGTCAAGATAACGGGTGTGGGTTATCCCGTATTTGGCGCTCGCTTTGAGTGTAAGGCGTTCGCTCAGCTCTTTCCTTAATGAAGACTGTACAAATCCCTCACGGTTCCAGAGCCTTTCACCTGAGGCGTTGTCATTGTACAGTATATTGGCGGGAAGTCCCTGACTGGACAGATAGAGGTAGGCTCTTACCGTTAACTCTGTATTCCCGTTCAAGGTGCTGAACCATGCAGCCTCGGCCCTGAAACGGGTTACGTCAGAGTTGTCACGGGTCTTGGTAGCGGAGTTGTCGCCGTTGTTTTGGATATAGGGATAATTCCCGTCCGTATATAGCAATTCGGCCTGGGCGGTCAAGGCATTGCCGTGACCTAAGTCAAACGCCGTGTTGGCCAGAGCGGAGAATGTGTTGAAACTGCCGTATTTGAGTTCATCTTGGACGTCTCTTTTTGCTCCGTTAAGTTGCGGGCGTGCGGAACTGACGGTTATGGCTGCGGCTTGGGCTGCCATGGCTGCGGTCTGAAGCAGGTCATTGTCAGGGCCGCTTACCAGGCGGACTGAACTGGCCTGATTGGCTGAGAAACGGCCCAGGTCTATCTGCCCGGTCTGATTGTCTGTTATGATTATGCCGTCATATGCAACGGCGGTGTGTGATGCGCCAAGACCGCGTACGGATACGGTTTTTAATCCGCCTACGCCTCCGTAATCCTTTACGGTGGCTCCGCTGAAATACTTGATCACATCTGATATCTGTAATGAGCCGGTGGCTTGCATAAGCCTTGTGTCAGCCATCTTCTGGGCCGATACAGCGCGCGCTCCGGCGGTGCGCTCTCCTATGACAGATACCTCCTGTATGGTCTCAGTACGGGTAGTGTCAGTTAAAATCTGACCCTGTACCTCCACGGGGAGATACAGGGTGCAGATTGCTATCAAACAAGCAATATGTCTATTGCTATGAGTCATCAAGTATTATTCCTCCACTGTCAGTTGGTCAAGGCAGAAGTATGCGGGAGTAAGCATACCAGATGCATTATTGTCTGTTGATGATAGTGAGAACTGGATCTTTGTTACCTCGCCAAGAGCGCTCAGGTCAACTTTCTGCCAGGTGTCAACTATATCCAGACCATCAGCAAGCAGAAAATCAATACTTTCAGTCTTAGTGTCGCCGTTGTAACCGGTTATGGTAAGGGTAAAGACATCTTCTGCAGTCCACTCCTTAACTGAGCCCCAACCAACATTTTGATCCTTGATGGCCAGATATGCGTAGGTCGAATTTGTTACGTAGCACTCCTTTGCTTTGTAAGCTTTACCATCTTTAAATGATATCTCAGCGGCCAGACCTCCTTCATAAGCGGCACCACCTGCATTTGCAATGAAATAGGCATTGGTCTTTACACCTTCCTTTGTAATGGCAGAAAGATTTGTGTAACCGGGTGTCTGGTCATCTGTGCAGCTTGAGAAGGTGAAAGCTTCACCGAAAGAGTTTCCATAACCCCAATCTGCATGTGAATGAGTCAAGACGAACTCACCGATAGTGATATCACTCCTGTTGTATCCATAACCATAAATGTTATCTGTGTTGGTGGCCAGATAAACAGAGTCTGCCTTAGGAAGGCTTACAGAGAGTGTATATTCTGCATTGAATGCGATGCTGTCAATGTCATCAACGGCCACCTTGATGGTCTCTCCGTTATTCATGACAACGTTCATATAATACTGGGCAGATGCCGGTACGGTTCCAAATACAAGCAGTACTGCTGCGGCAAAACGCAAAAGCGTTGATTTAACTACATTATGTTTCATTTTTTCAGTATTTTGCAGGTTAAGTTATCGGATGAGATTATGTAAAGGCCATCGGGGAGTTCAGCAATGCTGAATGATGCATTACCCTCAGCGTCTGCTTTGTAAGAGTTGAGGATCTTGCCGTCCGGGCCTATGAGTGAGATGATGGCGTCAGCTTTAGCTCCGGCAATTGTGATGTTGAAATCATCAATCTCCAGTTCCGGATTCTCAGTGACTGTCTCTACAGCGGTTACCGGGTCAGACTGGGTGTCTGAGAAGGAAATCTTCTTGATAGTGGAAATGGGATATTCCACTGAAACCTGTGTGGTTGTAAGAATCAGATTGTTGGCGGAGTAGGTAACTACCGGCTTCTCATCAAAAGCATAGCTGAAACTCAGACCGTCCTTTTGAAGAATTGTCACGGCATTACTGGCCGACACAACCATCTGAAAAGATGCAAGTAGCATCAATAACAGTAATTTTTTCATTTTAGGTTGCTTTATGTTGTTTGTTGGTTGCCATTGTTCTTTCCTCGAGAAATGTCCAGGCTTATAATGTCTTGCAGGTCTTCTGACTTACCCTGTCTGTCCGCCTTCCCGCCTGTATAAGGCAGTGGCCAAGAGTGGACAGACTCCATTGAGGTTTACAGCAGCGGGACTGTTCAGGATTCTCACCTGATTCCCTATTAATCCTATCCCCGCCACGGGGCATCGGAACAAGACACCGCAAAGTTATAAACAGATTCTTATTAATACACAGATTTGTCATGTTATTTTTCAATTAACAAGTTGTACTTTTGCAGTATAGTTCAGATTTATGGAAGAAGCAAATCTATTAAAGGACCTTGCGTTGATATTGATATCGGCAGGTGTCTTCACGATAATATCCAAAGCACTTAAGCAGCCTCTGATACTGGGGTATATCCTGGCCGGTTTCCTGGTAGGGCCTCACATGGGATTGTTCCCCACTGTGACCAGTACCGCAACGGTAAGTGAATGGTCTGAGATAGGTATCATATTCCTGCTGTTTGCCCTTGGACTGGAATTCAGTTTCAAGAAACTGCTCAAGGTGGGCAGCAGTGCGCTCATTACCGCCATGACTCAGTGCGTAGGTATGTTTATACTTGGTTTTGTGGTTGGTGAGGCGCTGGGATGGAGCAATATGGAATCCATTTTCCTGGGCGGTATGCTATCCATGTCATCTACCACCATTATCATCAAGGCGTATGATGACCTTGGGCTCAAGGAGAAACCATTTGCACCGTTGGTATTCGGTGCACTGGTTTTTGAGGATCTTATTGCTGTGGTACTTATGGTGTTGCTCTCCACTCTTGCCGTATCAAACAAGTTTGCCGGAGGCGAGATGCTTATGGGGCTTGGCAAGCTGGTGTTTTTCCTGATCCTGTGGTTCCTGGTGGGTATCTATCTTATTCCCACAATGCTCAAGAAGGCGCACAAATATCTGAATGATGAGATCCTGCTGCTGGTAAGCATAGGCTTGTGCTTTGTGATGGTGTCACTGGCTACTTTGGCTGGTTTTTCGGCGGCATTAGGTGCTTTCGTGATGGGCTCCATACTGGCTGAGACACTTGAAAGTGAGCATATCATGCATCTGGTCAAGGGTATCAAGGATCTGTTCGGTGCAATATTCTTTGTATCAGTAGGTATGATGGTTGATCCGCACGTTATTGCTGAGCATTGGGGTACGATACTGGTTCTCACCATAACGGTCATGGTAGGGATATTGTTCTTCTCGACATCAGGAGCCGTGGTGGCGGGCCAGGGACTGGACAATGCCGTTCACGCAGGTTTCAGTTTGGCACAGTTGGGTGAGTTCTCGTTCATCATTGCAGGTCTGGGCGTGTCATTAGGTGTGATGAGGGATTTCATATATCCTGTTGTCATAACGGTATCGGTTATAACCACCTTTACCACACCTTATATGATTAAGGCTGGTACGCCGGCATATAATCTGCTGCTGAAAAAGCTGCCGGCTGATTTTGTGCAGAAAATCAATTCATTCTCCACGCAGGATCGTGACAACACCGCCGCTGCCCAGAATGAGTGGAAATCCCTTATCAGGGAACTGGCTCTGCGTATGCTGCTTTATGGAGTGATACTAGTAGCTCTCAACTTAGGTTCGCATCTGTTCCTTGACAAGTTCCTGAACAGTCGTCTGGACAGCCTCACTCCGTTTGTGAGGAACCTGATAAGTGTTGTAATAACGCTGGTTGTCATGTCTCCGTTCCTGGTGGGCTTTGCCTTGTCAGGTGACCAGATAAGCCGCTCATCCATTAAACTCATCAAGTCAAAACGCTCCAATGTCTGGCCTGTCATATCGCTTGCCCTGTTGCGCATCCTTATTGCCATGGGGTTTGTAATCAGCGTAATAGTAAGTCATTTCAATCTGGCGTTTTGGACAATTCTGCTCATATTCATATCGGGCGTGGCTTTCTTCTTCATAGGACGACGCTCCATCAGCAAGTTCACTATGGTGGAGGACCGTTTCATGGCTAATCTGAACGAAAAGGAGCAGCAGCAGCGCCGTATGGCTCCTGTCACTTCATCAGTGAGCGACAAGATGTCACGCTACAATGTCAAGACCGATATGCTTACCATATCACCTGATTCGCTCTATATTGGCAAGCCTTTGAATGAATTGCCGTTCCGTAACAAATCAGGCGTGAACATAGTAAAGATAGTTCGTGGCAGCCGCACCATTATGATTCCCCGTGGGACAGAGGTGGTTTATCCGTATGATAAACTTCTGGCAGTGGGCACCAGGGAACAGTTGGCTGAATTCCGCAAGGATATGGCTGAAGATGTTCACATTCCTGAAAAGACCGCAGCCGATACGCTTGCGCCCCGTGCTTTCCAACTGGAGTCCATTACCCTTAAGGAAGACTCATGGCTTACCGGCAAGACCCTGCGTGAAACTGATATGCGCTCATACGGTTGCATGGTTATAAGCGTGGTCAGTGAAGGTCAGGTTACTACCAATCCCAAACCGGACTACCGTTTCAAGGAAGGCGATATAGTCTGGCTGGCCGGTGAGAAATCAGCCTGCGAATGGTGGGACTAGCCCTAATGGGTCACTTTTTGAAAACCTTCTCAAAAATAATATCCGCAATCATCTTCTCACCCTCCTCATTGGGATGGATGGTGTCAGGGAAATACTGTTTCTTGCCCTGGAATGGAGTGTTGAGGTCTATAAGAGAGAGGCTTTCCTCTTGGGCTACCTCCTTGATATAAGGAATGACGCCATTGTAGATGATGCTGTCATTGATACTCCATGCATGGCCGTATGCAGGTACGGGCAGACAGAGCCATATCTTGGGCTTGGAGGGGAGAGCGCGGAATGACTCAATCAGTGTCTTGAGGTCCTGCTTGAAATGCTCCTGCTCCTTCCAGTTGTAAGGCTTGCTGTCATTGGTGCCAAGCTTTATAGTTACAATCTGAGGATTGAACTCCAGTGCATCCTTGTAGGCCTGCTCGTTCATGTACGGCATATCTGTACCCATCATGGTCGTGGTACCGCTTACACCAAAATTACGTACGTCATATTTCTCACCCAGCATGGAACTGAGCACACCGGGATATGCATCGTGAAGGCGGTCCTTGATACCGTGGCCGTAAGTAATGCTGTCACCAACGCAGGCTACTCGTACAGGTTCACTCTTGCAGGCAATGAGTGTCAATGCTATGACTGACATCAGTAAAAATGTACTTTTTTTCATTTTGTATGTTTGTTTTCAATTTGACATCTGATGCTTTCAGCGTGAATGGTTTCAAAAAGAAGACGTATGAAGTTCTCATCAAGGCCGTGCCTGCTGCCTTCACTCACAAGTATTTCTGATATTGTGTTGTAGCGGTCAGGCTGCAGGATGGCAAGGTTATGCAGGTTCTTGTAATCACCTATGCTGCCCGTTATGCGGAACCTTTCAGCCAGGTCATGTATGAGCTTGAGGTCTATCTCTTCAAGTTGCTCCCGATAAGGCTTCATAAACTTGAGGTCAGCCTGTTTCGGTTCACGATGCCGGATAAGCTTTCCGGCCAGTTCCTGGAACTCTGTCGGAGTAAGCTGTTGCTTCTTGTCGCTCAGTGCATGCTCAGGGTCAGGATGAACCTCGATAAAGAGACCGTCGGCCTTCATGTCAAGTGCCATCTGTGAAAGAGGTGCCACCAGGTCGCGGCGGCCTGACATGTGGCTGGGATCGCACAGTATGGGCAACCCTGGAATGCGGCGGCGCAGTTCAATGGGGATCTGCCACTGAGGGGAATAACGGTATATGCGCTCTCCGTATGAGCTGAAACCGCGGTGTATGGCGGCCAAATGTGTCACACCAGCCCCTGCAAGACGTTCAAATGCACCTATCCATAGCTCCAGTTCCGCATTGATGGGGTTCTTTACCAGCACGGGTACGTCGGTGCCACGCAGAGCATCGGCTATCTCCTGTACGGCGAACGGACTTGTGGTGGTGCGGGCGCCAATCCATACCATGTCAATACCGCTTTTGAGGGCATCCTCCACATGGCGGGCATTGGCCACTTCTGTGGTGACAGCCATTCCTGTCTCGGACTTGACAGACTGTAACCACTGTAACGCCTGCAATCCTGAACCTTCAAAATTGCCTGGCCTGGTACGTGGTTTCCATACTCCGGCGCGGAACACTTTCACTCCAAGACTGGCCAGGCTACGGGCACAGTCCAATACTTGAGTTTCGGATTCAGCGCTGCAGGGACCTGCTATCATGGCGCATCGGCCCGGC
Source organism: uncultured Bacteroidales bacterium (assembly GCA_902774275.1). Taxonomy (GTDB): domain Bacteria; phylum Bacteroidota; class Bacteroidia; order Bacteroidales; family Bacteroidaceae; genus Colenecus. Next base: position 13,809 of record CACYHN010000013.1, on the reverse strand, counting down.
TGGGCATCAAGAAGTCCTATTTTCTTTATGTCAATCATTTTTGAGCAAAAACTTTTCCGTCCTTCATCAGGATATGGCCCTCATTGACCATATAATGCAGGACTGTATCTATCTTTTTTCTGTCGTATGGCAGTGAATATACTTTCTGTGGATTATTGGGGTTGGAGTGGAATGTGTCAAGCACGTCTCCCATTATGGCATCGCGTTCACCCCGGGTAAGATCCCCCTGAATCTTTTCCTGACACAGGTCACAGCAAAGGCAGGGCTTCTTCTGATGCTCGCCAAAATATTTTAGCAGCATTGCGCTACGGCATCCGGTTTCACGGGTAACATATTCCATCATGGCGCCTATTCTCTCCTTGAACTCTTCTTTTCGCTGGCGGTAAACCTCGGGGTCAAAATAGAGCAGACTAGTCTCTATCCGTTCCCTTGTCCAGGTTATGACCGGTGTACGTCTTTCAGGTACATATCTCACAACCCCCTGGCTCTGCAGGTTCATGAGCGTTGTATATAGCTTTTCGCGGTCAATCCCGGCTCTTGTGCAGATAAGGTGTTCGTCTATGTATGCGTAATCAGTGAATATGCCGCTGTAGAGTCTGAGAATTATATTCATTACATCCTCTGTAACCTTATCCTGATGTAGCCGGTACAGGTCATCGCGTGTGGCTGTAAAGAGTAGTCGGGCTGAGTAATCCATCTCATCCACATACTCTATGTAGCCCATTCGCGTAAGGATGCGTAAGGCGCTGTCAGTGGGTATTACGGGCAGCATATAATGCTGGCAGAATTCACCTAATGAGAAGGCATATGTGCAGCCGCGGCCGTCACCGACAGCCATCTCATGATAGAATCCCAATTTCTCATAGACGTCACGGATGTACTCCTCCTTTGGGAATGAGTCCGATATGCGTTTGCTAACAGTGCGTTTGTCGCCCGGTGAGTGCAGCAGCACGGCGTATGAGCGCAGTCCGTCGCGACCGGCGCGCCCTGCCTCCTGGAAATAAGCCTCTATGGAGCTGGGAATATCAAGATGAATGACGGTGCGGACATCAGGCTTGTCTATGCCCATACCGAAAGCATTGGTAGCCACAACCACGCGATAGCGGTCTTGAGTCCAGGCTTTCTGGCGCTCGTCCTTGACCACCTGGTCCAGGCCGGCGTGATAGAATGTGGCAGGTATGCCCTCTGCGTTCAGGAAATCGGCCGTCTCCTTGGTCGCTGCACGGTTACGCACATAGACGATTCCGGAGCCCGGTACGCGTTCCAGTATGTGCTTGAGTTCCATCAGCTTGTTCTCCGTCTTGCGTACCACGTAAGAGAGGTTCTCCCTGTAGAAGCTCATTCGTATCACGTTCTTCTCCCTGAACCCCAGTTTATCCTGAATGTCATCGGTCACCTGCGGGGTGGCGGTGGCAGTGAGTGCCAGTACAGGGACGCCGGGCAATTCCTTGCGGATATCGGCTATGTTGAGATAAGAGGGGCGGAAATCATAACCCCACTGTGATATGCAGTGTGATTCATCTACCGTAAGCAGGCAGATCTTGAGATGCCTTAGTTTTGTCCTGAACAGTTCTGATGAGAGGCGCTCGGGTGATACGTACAGGAACTTGTAACCGCCGAATATGCAGTTCTCCATAATCGTGATTATCTCCTCACGTTTCATTCCGGTATGTATGGCGGCAGCCTTGATGCCGTGCTCACGCAGTATGCGCACCTGGTCTTTCATGAGCGCAATCAAGGGTGTGATGACTAGGCAGACACCATCCATTGCCAAGGCCGGTACTTGGAATGTAATGCTCTTGCCGCCTCCCGTGGGCATAAGCCCAAGAGTGTCACGGCCACTGCCTATGCTCTCTATGATCTGCTCCTGGATGCCCCGGAAACTGTCGTAGCCCCAGTACTTCTTAAGTATCTCCAGGTAGCTCATAGATGGGCCGTCAGGCTTTTTGTTCAGGTGAATTTGGCTTGATGCTCTCAATCTGGAGCAGAATGTCACCCTGCTTGAAGTTGTTCTCCTCAATGGTGTAGCATATGTCAAAAGACTTCTTGGTCTTGATATAGCTCACGTATGAACTCTGCCCAAAGGCAATTCCGTTGAGCGGATGTCCGCTCTTGCTGTCTATCAGTTCAAGTTTGATATGTTCATGTCCGCGACCCACTACCTTGCTGGTACCGTAGTCATAGACATTGCGGGTGCGGAATACCGGCTTGCTGTTGTCAGGACCAAAGGGCTGGAATTTCTTGAGGTCACGGAAAAACTTGGGCGTGATATCCTTGAAATCCAGGTCGGCGTTAATGTCAATAGAGGCCTCTATCTGGTCCGGTTCGATATGGTTTGACACATACTCCTCAAAACGACGCTTGAACTCCTCTACATTCTCTACCTTAAGTGAGAGGCCGGCAGCATACGTGTGTCCGCCAAAATTCTCAAGCAGATCCTTGCAGCTTTCAATAGCTTTGTAAACATCAAATCCCGATACGGAGCGTGCAGAACCTGTGGCCAGATTTCCGGTCTTGGTAAGCACCACGGCGGGCTTGTAGAACACCTCGGTAAGACGTGATGCCACAATGCCTATCACACCGCGTTTCCAGTTTTCATTATAGAGAACTATTGCATGGCGGTTCTCGCCGTCCTCAAGGTTGGTGACAATCTCATTGGCCTCCTCAGTCATCTCCTTGTCATCCTTCTTGCGGTCATCATTCTCCTTGTCTATGTTCTCAGCCAGTTCAAGGGCGCGGTTAAAGTCTTTCTCAACCATCAGGTCAACGGCTTTCTTACCGCTGCTCATACGTCCGGCGGCATTCAGGCGCGGCCCAATCTTGAATACGATATCGTTTATGGTCAGGTTCTTGTCTGACAGTTTGCAAACCTGAATGATTGCTTTCAAGCCAGTACTAGGGTTGCTGTTGAGCTGTTCCAGGCCATAGTGCGTAAGCACACGGTTCTCACCCATGATGGGCACTATGTCTGATGCGGTGCTCACTGCCACCAGATCCAGGCTGGGCAGCAGTTCGCTGAACGGTATGCCGTTGTCAAGTGCGTATGCCTGCATCAGCTTGAATCCTACACCGCAACCTGAGAGGTGTTTGAAAGGATATGTGGAGTCAAAGCGCTTGGCGTTCAGGATGGCTACTGCAGGGGGAAGTTCATCATCAGGTACATGGTGGTCACATACAATGAAGTCAATGCCTTTCTCCTTGGCGTATGCTATCTCCTGAATAGCCTTGATGCCGCAGTCAAGCACAATAACCAGCTTTACGCCTGTCTCATAGGCGTAATCCACACCCTGCTCTGACACTCCGTAACCCTCATTGTAGCGGTCAGGAATGTAGTAGTCAAGGTTGTCATAATCCCTTTTAAGGAAGTTATAGACCAACGCTACGGCAGTGGTGCCGTCAACATCATAATCACCGTAAACCAGAATGCGCTCGCCACGCTCTATGGCGCTGTTGATACGTGCTACCGCCTTGTCCATGTCATCCATGAGCCAAGGGTCAAGCAGTTCGTTCAGTTGCGGGTTGAAAAATTTCTGTACTTCGGTCTTGTTCGTTATGCCTCTCTCAATCAGAAGCCTGCAGAGTATGGGACTTATCCCGACAGCCTTTGATAACTCATTGGCTGCCTCTGTCATCTCTGGGGTGGGGGGCACATAGTTCCATCTGAAGTTCATTATTTATGTTATTTTTTATTTTATTCATATTGAGTATTTTATGTGGTCTTTTCATCTCTTGCTCCCTAAATTGCGGGGTGTCGCAGAAAAGACCGGTTTGTTCCAAATTGCAAATGTATGAAAAGCGTTTTTTTTTGTCAAGTGAAACTGATAGTTATTAGTGAGTATTTTTAAATAATGATAAAAAACACTATATTCGCGCAACATTTTAGAAACCAGATGCAATACTCATCATATTCCGGAAAGGAAATTCTTATCCAGACCGCTAAATGGTTCACAGATGGCAGCAAGTGTCAGACTGAATCATTTTCCGTGCTGTCATTGACAGATACTTTAATGCCGATAAGCTCTCAGATTGATGCGCTTCTTGAAAATCTTAAGAAAGTGGTTGAAACTGAGGGTACTCCGGTATTTATGCGTTTCTTTTTAAGCGATTCCGCCAATCAGGAGGCTATACTGCGTAAACGCCTTGATGTGGATTGTCCGGTTTCAATCATAGGGCAGGCCCCGCTGAACGGTACCAAGATTGCCGCTATGGTGTGGTGCAGGCAGGCGGCAAAACTCTGTCGTATAGACGATAAGATGTGGCAGGTAACTGAAAGAGGCATTGACGAATATTGGTTTACGGGTGGTCTGTCAGATAAGGAAGGTTCATATAACCAGACTGTCGCACTGCTTGATGAACTCAGTGCCGGTCTCGCTGCCAATGGGCTGACTCTTGAATCGGACTGTATGCGTACCTGGCTCTTTGTTCAGAACATAGATGTAAACTACAAGGGCGTGGTTGATGGCCGGAACACGGTATTTGACCGTCATGGACTGACATCTGATACGCATTTCATTGCCAGCACCGGTATAGAGGGCCGTACAGAAAGCCATGACAACAAGGTGATGCTTGATGCCGTGGCGGTCTCAGGGCCGGGAGTCAAAGCAAGATACCTGTACGGTGCCAGCCATCTTAACCGCACGTCAGAGTATGGCGTAAGGTTTGAGCGCGGTACAGCAGTGGAATACCCTGACCGCAAGCACGTATATATTTCAGGCACAGCCAGCATAGATAATAAGGGCAAGATACTCCATGAGGGGGATATAGTACGCCAGAGTGAGCGCATGATTGAAAACGTGGAGGTACTGCTCTCTGAGGCCGGTTGCGGTTTTGCTGATGTGGGCTCCATTATAATCTATCTGCGTGATACTGCCGATTATTCTGTCGTCAAGAATATTTTTGACAAACGTCTCCCTGATTGCCCCCGTGTTATCGTTCAGGCTTCCGTCTGCCGTCCGGGTTGGCTGGTAGAGATGGAGTGCATCGCAATTACTCGCTCTTGACTACATCGGCAGGGTTCTCACGTGCTATGTGATGTATCTTAAATCCTATGGTAAGTGATACAAATGCCACTATCACTGCCAGTATGAACAGGTAGAAAAGGATGACATAACCTGTCCCTTTCTCAAGCGGTCTGCCGTTAAGGATTGCTTGCTTGATTATAAAGGCACTGAGCGGTATGGATACCACTGATGATATTAAAAACAGTTTTACATAGAGGTTGGCAAACTGCATCGTTATCTGACGTGTCTTGGCGCCGTTGATCTTGCGAACGGCCATCTCTTTGCGGCGGCGGGTGGTGTCAATCGATATGGCTGAATATACGCCCAGCAGAGTGATTATGAAGGCTATGATGGCTACTGTCCATGCTATGAAACCTATGCTGTTCCATATGGAGTTGTTCTGGTCCATATAGTCATAGAGTGACATTTCTCCGTAAAAATCTCCCTCTGTATGATCGGGATCGTGATATCTTGCAATAGCCTCCTTGGCCTCTTTCTGATGACCTGGCAGGCATCGTATAACCACGAATCCGCTTATGTTTTTCCAATTGCAATATATTGAGGGCTGATTGTCACTGGATATTCCTGGCGTGATTGTGGTTTTATCAAGCAGGTTGTCAATATGACCAGTTATAACCAGGGGTATCCAATCAAATTCATCACCTGAATAAACATAACCGGCATCAGGATAATTCCTCAGGAAATCCTTGATTCTTAAAGTATCGCCTATGTCCAGTCCGAATCTTTGAGTGAACAGGTCATCAACCATTATCTCAGTTGATTTTATCGGCATACGTCCTTCATTGATCCGGATGCTTAGCATATCCATGATTTCAGGATCAATGAATACCCTGTAACAATCCGTTTCCTCAGAATAACCGGTGGTATTGAATTCTGTATTCAACGTACTGCCTCTGAGATGTTCGTTGAACATACATACGGCATGTGTAATATACGGCAGTGATTTCAGGTATGAGATTTCAGGTTCCATTTCATCTTTGTTGCTGTAATATTTCCTGTCAGTTATTATGCAGGTCTTGTCCTCTTTGCTGAGCCATGAATAGGGCTCTGTAAGATTTGACTTCATCTTAAGGAACATGGCCGCCAGTATGGTTATCATCAATTGAGCGACAGTAAGCTGGACTCCTAACATGAAGTTGCGCCCGCTGTAACTGCGTTTCAGGGAATCGCTCATATCTGCTTGCTTAACTCGGGTTATGGCTATCCAGGCTATCAGCAAGCCTGCGGCAACCAGCATTACTATGTATTCCAGTGTATGTTTAAGTATGACATTCGTATCCATGAAGAACTCTGTCACTCCGGGGCCTTGTGAATCGGCAATTTTTATCATGGGAGTGACAAACCGGGCTATGAAAAGACTCAAGATGCCTGTCAGGATGGTTACAATGACTATCTGCGTGCTTACCATCTTCCACATATCGGAAGTGCTTGCTCCGTGCACACGCCTTAAGGCATATTCTCTCCTGTTGGAAAGAATGCTGTTTACAAGCAGATGGAAATAGTTGAACAATGCCACTATCAGTATCAGGATGCCGGGTAGAGACAATAGCAATAAGGTCAAGGATAATTTCCAGAAGCCCAGGTCACTGTTTTCCGGTGATTTTGTGACCGCTTTTATTCCGCCTCCTATATTCAGATTACCGTTATTGTAATAGGTGTCCTCTGATATTGCCCTGCTGTCATCAAGCCAGATTAAGTATGAGGTATTACAGAAAGTTTCAGGATCAATGCCACCCTTCAATTTTACCCAAGCACGCCCGTGAAGGTGAGTCAGGTAGTGGTCGTCTTTACTGAACATCCAGCCGGCTGCATATTCAAAATTCATTATGGAATTTGCAAATGGCAGGTCTTGTACTACCGCCTGTACTGTAATGATTCCAAGTTCTTCTATAAGAATCTCCTGACCTACAGCGGCATCGGCTGAGCCATATTGTTTTCTGGCAAAAGACTCAGACAGCACCAAACAATGCTCTGCCTTGGTGTCACGCACGGATTGCCAGTTACCTGCTTTCACCTTCAGCCCAAGGACATCCAACATTGCGGGATCAGCACTGATGAAGTAATCTGAATTAGCTGTGATTGATTTATCATCGGCCTTTTTCCAAGAGCGGGCATATGGAGCGAAACGTGCCAAAGCTTCTATTTCAGGCCTTTGGCTTGCAACGTCCTTTGCCAAGTCAAAATCCACATAACCGCCACCTTTTGAATCCGTCAGGAAAACCACCTGATCATCCAGCCAACTGTCCATTTGAATCAGGAACCGGGTTACATACATGTTGATACTGAAACAGAACAGTGCTACAGCAAGGCTTACTATTGAGATTATATTCTGCATCCGGTACTTACCCAGACTGCGGAATGCCATTTTCAGATAATGAAGTATCATTTTAAGGACTTTTGGAGGTTGTTTCTTGTTTGTTTTGTTTTACGCTCCAAAATTATCCTCCTGTAGCGGCATGCTCCAAACAAAAAAGATGAAAACGTTCATTTTTGCCCAAAAGTGTCAAATTTTTGGACACAAAAACGGCACAAAGGGGACTGTCCCCTTTGGGTCACTTTGGTTCATTTGAACTGGAATGTGAAGGTGGTGTATGGGTAATGTGATGAGCAGGTAAGCGTGCCCTCATGCAACTGCATGATCTGACGCGACAGGGCTAGGCCAATACCGCTGCCGCTCTGTTTCTTTTTTGTTGAATAGAAGGGCATGAATATTTGCTCTATTATGGCTTGCGGAATTTCCGGACCGTTGTTGGTCACGGTTATGAGAGGTTTGCCGCCCGGCATTGATGCAAGCACGGTAACCTGTCCATCCTCAACCTCATCAGTAGCCTGGATGGCATTCCTTATTATATTCATGAGAGCCAGGGATATCAGGCTGGAATCCACATGCAGAATTACATCGCCCGCCGTTTCAAAGCGCACGCGGTCAGCACCCTTCTCCGCCTTGATGAGGGCCTGGATATTACGGAACAGGGTGGTTGCTGGTAAATCGGACATGGAGGGTTGAGCCAGAACCGTAAGCTGGCGGTATGATTCCAGGAAACTACACACATTATGCGCCTGGGTGTTTATTATCTCTATGGCCTCCTGACGCTCCTGTTCAGACTGCGCATCAGGGTTCTGGAGCATCCAGTCTGTGAGTGAAACAATAGGTGTGACGGTGTTACGCAGTTCATGGGTCATCACGCGCAGTATGCGGTCATAGTAATTCTTGCGGGTTTCAAGTTCATTCTGGTCCTTGCGGTAGGTCTCAAGGATACGGTTCATATCCTGCGATGCCCGCCCCAGCATGGGGTCATCGGTCTTGGGAATATGGAGCATGAAGTCCTTGTTGACCACGGCACGGGCCATAAGCTCTGTCTGGTTGACAGGATAGCGTATAATCCTAATGAGTCTGAACAACGCAAATACTGCCACTATAGCAGCCACTATTGCGCCTAATGAAAGCAGCATACCCTTGGAACCCGATGCCTGCACCCTGTCCACACTCATGGCGAGCAGGACCGATGCGGCCGGCATAGTCATTACAAGCAGCGCCGTAATGACTACATTCCAAGTGAAATGACGGCTAGTCAATGCCATAACGTTTCATCTTGTTATAGAGTGTCTGGCGGCTTACGCCAAGCTTGTCGGCTGCCACAGTAAGGTTTCTGTCTGACTGCTCAAGCACCTTCCTGATAGCCTGTTTCTCCATTTCTTCAAGTGTAGAAGTTACTTCAGCCTCATCGCTTGCAGCATCGGCCGTAGTATCCTGTGTCTCACGTGTGCGGGCGTCCCTCTTATCAATAGCCTCGGATAGTTTGGTTACAAGGTCATTGTTATCCCAGGGCTTCTGAATAAAGTCCGATGCCCCTTTCTTGAGTGACTGCACAGCCAGACTGATATCGCCGAATGCGGTAATCATGACAACTGCAGGCGGATTGTCAAGTCCGCTACGGTTCATGATGCGGTCCAACCAGAACAGGCCATCCTGACCGTCCAGGCGGTCACTGCCAAAGTTCATGTCCAGCAGAACGGCATCAACATCACCCTGGCTTATCAGAGCAGGAATGAGTTTGGGGTCAGCCACGGCAACCACAGTGCTGAAGCAACTCTTTAACACTATCCGCAACGTACTTAGCACGGCGGTATTATCATCTATAACTAAAACCTTGGCCTGTTTCATAACGGTTTCAAATGTAATACAATTAGTTCATTGCCGCTGCAGCAAAAGCCATTCTTTCGCGTTTTGATGGGTGAGTGTCCAAAAATTTGACAATTTTGGGCATAAAAGTGCGATTTTGTATTTTTCCCTTGGCGTATGGGGGTAACGGCGGATAATTTTGGCCTGTGTTTTAAAACGAGACCGTATTATTTATTGTTACCGAGATGAAAGGATTTAACAAGTATATCGCACTGACTGCATGGTGCATGCTGGCCTCTCCGGTTTGGGCAGCCCAGGATGAGGTGGTGACGCTAACACTGCACGAGGTGATACGTATGGCGCAGGAGTCATCGCCCAATGCGGTGCAGGCACGTAACACGTTTGAATCGGCCTATTGGAGCTACCGCAGTTACAAGGCCAGCATGCTGCCTTCATTATCACTATCTTCAAGTCCTTCACTTAACCGTAGCACGCGCAGCGTGACATTGGGTGATGGCAGTGAGCAGTATGCCCGTAGCAACAGCCTCAGTACTAATCTCTCAGTCAATCTTAGCCAGAGTATATGGTTTACCGGCGGAACGCTGTCGCTTTCAGGTTCCGTGAGCCGTCTGGATATGCTGGGCGATGAGCATACCAAGAGCTATTATACCCAGCCGCTGCAACTTAGTTTCAGCCAGGACCTTTCAGGCTACAACAGCATGAAATGGGAACGCAAGACCGAGCCGTTATACTATAAGATGGCCCGCAAGCAATATGCTGAGACTATGGAGCTTGTGGCTGCCAATGCCGTGAACTATTTCTTCAACCTGGCATCGGCTCAGACGGAGCTGGAGATTGCCACGATAAACCTTGCGGCAGCCGATACCATGTATGCTTTCGGCCTGGGCCGATATAATATAGGTACCATAACGGAGAATGAACTCCTGCAGCTGGAACTGAACAAGCTGAATGAGGAGACCAGCATAATAACCACCCAGATGTCATTTGATGAGGCTGCCGATCAGCTTCGTAACTATCTGAATCTACCGTCAGATGCACGTATTGAGGTGGTCACGTCAGACAGTATTCCGGAGTTTCAGGTTGATCTGAGCCAGGCCTTGGAGCTTGCATACCAGAACAACCCCGATATGGAGAGCATGCAGTTGAGCCGCCTTAACAGCGAGAGTTCATTGGCGTATGCCAAGGCACAGACGGGCCTGAGGGCATCGGTATATATCAGGCTGGGACTTGCGCAGACAGCCGATGAGTTCAATGAGAGTATGAGGCATCTAAATGACGAGCAGTCCATCAGCCTTACGTTGAGCATTCCTATTCTTGATTGGGGGCAGGGCAGAGGCCGTGTGCGTGTAGCCAAGAACAATCTGGAGCTCACCAATATGCGTCTGGAACAGCAGCAGCTCTCGTTTGACCGTCAGATATCACGTGCCGTGAGTCAGTTTAACCTGCAGCAGCGCCGCGTTGACATTGCTCACCGCACAATGCTCACGGCCCAGCACCGCTATGAGGTGGCGCGCCAGCTCTATATGACAGGCCGCTCCACCATACTTGACCTCAATTCCGCCATTACTTCAAAGGACTCGGCATACCGTGGATATGTATCGGCCTTGAGTACATGGTGGCAGCTCTATTACACCATACGCAGTATGACGGGATATGATTTTCAGAATAACTCACTTTTAGAATATCAAGTTGAATATGGACGTTAAGTTACCTCCTAAGAAATGGTATGTAAAATACCGCATACATATAGTTGCAGGCCTGCTCGGACTGGCGCTGATAGTTCTGCTCATCAAGGTCTCAACAGGTCCGCGTGTAATAAGGATCAGTGCTGAGAGCGTGCAGACTGGTACGGTTACAGTAGGCGAGTTCTCAGAGTACGTCAACGCTGAGGGTACTCTGCAGCCTATCCAGACTCTTAAGATTTATACACGCGAAGGCGGTTTTGTGGAGCGTATTGTGGCTCAGGATGGTGCAATGTTGCACAAGGGTGATACTATCCTGATACTTAGTGATCCGGATCTGGAGCGTACCATACAGGATGCCCGCAACCAATGGCGCAAGCAGGACCGCAGTTTCCGCACCCAGATTATTGAGATGCAGCAGCGTGACATATCCCTGCAGCGCTCAATCATGCAGACTCAGTATGAACTGGGGCGTCTTGAGAAACAGCATGTCCTGGACCAGGAGGAGTATAAGATGGGATTCAAGAGTAAGGCACAGCTTGAGGTGGCCGATGATGAATACCGGTATAAACTCAAGAGCACGCAGCTGGAGATTGAGAGCCGCCGTCAGGACTCTGTACTCAATGTAATAAAACGTGAGGCTATGCAGGATGAACTGGAGGATGCGCGCCGGCAGCTGGCGCGCAGCGAGGCCCGCCTTAAGGACCTGGTTGTAACTGCCCCGACCGATGGCCAACTGAGCGGATTGTCGCTTGAGCCGGGCCTTAAAGTGGGCGCGGGCAGTGCCATAGGCGATGTCAAGCGTATGGATGCCTTCCGTATGAAACTTAGCATCAATGAATATTATATAGATAAGATAGAGGTGGGCTGTCCCGCCACCATCACCTATGAAAAGAAGACTTATCCTATGGTAGTGAGTGGTACTGTACCTGAAATCAAGAACGGTTCATTTGAACTCTATCTGGTGTTTACGGATTCCATACCAGACAATGCCCGCATAGGCAAGAGCTATCAGGCCCGCATAGAACTGGGCGGCCAGGCTCAGTCAGTGATGGTACCCAAAGGAAACTTCTATAACTATACTCATGGCCAGTGGGTGTTCCGCCTGAATGCGCAGGGCAACAGAGCAATACGCGTACCTGTAAGCATCGGTCGTCAGAATCCCCGTCAGTATGAGGTGCTTGAGGGCCTTGAGCCTGGCGATGTTATAATAACCACCGGCTATGACCGCATTGCCGATGCAGATGAGGTGGTGCTGGAGTGATTACTTTAGCGGATTGAGGTCCGATTTGAACCACTCAATGAATTTGGTTATGCCGTCGTGCAGGGTGGTGGATGGCTTGTAGCCGCACTCGCGCTCAAGTTTGGAGGTATCGGCATAGGTCTTGAGAACATCGCCCTGCTGCATGGGCAGGAATATCTTGTTGGCTTCAACGCCCAGCGCACTCTCAATTTCGTTTATGAAATCCATAAGCTGTACAGGGTTGGAGCAACCTATATTATATACTTTCCAGGGAACATTATTGGGGCACTCCTCAGCTTTGGGCTGATGATCGATTACCTGGATGGTACCCTCTACTATATCATCTATATAGGTGAAGTCACGGCTAAGGTTGCCGTTGTTGAACACCTTGATGGGCTCACCTTTGCTTATTGCTGTGGCAAACAGCATCGGTGCCATATCGGGACGTCCCCAAGGGCCATATACGGTAAAGAAACGCAGGCCGGTGGTGGGCAGGCCATACAGCTTACTGTAGGAGTGGGCCATAAGCTCGTTTGCCTTCTTGGTGGCGGCGTAGAGGCTTACGGGATTATCCACGCGGTCATCCTCAGAGAACGGAACCTTGTCATTCATTCCATAGACCGATGATGACGATGCATAGACCAGATACTTGACGTCATTGTGGCGGCAGCACTCCAGTACATTCATGAAACCTACCAGGTTGCTGTCCAGATATGCATAAGGATTGGTGATTGAGTAGCGCACGCCGGCTTGTGCTGCCAGATTAACTACCACATCAAATTTTTCCTGCTCAAAGAACTCTGCCATCTGGCCGCGGTCAGCCAGGTCCATCTTTATGAAACGGTAGTTTTCAAACTTTGTGCTTTGTCTTATGGAGCCGTCTATGTATCGGCCGCTATGCGATATTATTCCGCATTGGGTGAGTCGGCCCAGTTTGAGGCGAACATCATAATAATCATTGATGTTGTCAAGTCCAATTACCTCATCGCCGCGCTCAGCAAGGCGGTACGCAAGTTTTGAGCCGATGAATCCGGCTGCTCCCGTTACAAGTATCTTCATCCTTTTTTCATTTGATGTGCAAAGATACAAAAAGCGTGCAATTGGGGGCACAAAAGGGGCGGTTCTATCTGTGCCCTTTTCGATAATACTCCAAGGTGCACAGAACTTTTTGGGTATCGGTATCAGAAACCATGGCCGCCCGTGGGCTTGTGAACGGGAGGAGCCTGTTCTCAAGAAGATGCTCTGGAAGGTAGGAGTTTACTCATGCCTTTCAGAGCGTCTTATTGTGAATAGGAGGGATAGCGCGAAGCGCGTAGTTTCAGATACTGATACCCAAAAAGTTCTCCTGGAAAAAGGCACAGATAGAACCGTCCCTTTTGCGCTCCTGACAAATTGTATGCAAGTGGTATCGGATTGTGCATATTTATGCCCAAAGTGGCAGGTATTGTGTCGGTTTTTGTTATTTATGCATATCAAATTGAATTATTTTCATAAATAACGTGAATTTATTTGCGCATTCTTTGCTTGTTTTGATGACAAATAGTAACTTTGCAAACGCTTTTGATAGCAAATTCACAAAATATACAAAATAATTCAACTATTATGGACAAACAGGTAAAGAATTACGTTGACAAGTTCATGGCTGAGCTTATAGCCAAGAATCCCGGTGAGAAGGAATTCCATCAGGCAGTTAAGGAAGTTGTAGAGAGCGTTGCTCCC
>CACYHN010000012.1 GCA_902774275.1 uncultured Bacteroidales bacterium | reverse complement strand
GGATTATAGCACTGAAAGGGCACTGACCCAGCTGGTAGGTAAGCGTCGTAGACTGCTCAACTACCTCAAGGAGAGAGACATTGAGCGCTACCGCGCCATCGTTAAGGCTCTCGGTCTGCGTAAGTAAGGCTAGAAATGAAAAAAGTAGGGTTGACCAGTGGCCAACCCTACTTTTTTCATCCCTAGCCTTACGGAACCTTTTTTTTTCCAGTTAAAATCCAAATAAAATTGGATTGAAATTTTTGATTATTTTTCTATTCTATTGATACACAGATAAATATCTTTTACATCAAATTCGGATTAAAACATACTCCTTAAACGGCCTTCGTCAGAAGGTCGTTTTTGTTGTAGTAATAAATCCTTCGGTAAACAGACTTTCCATAGCGGACATCCTGATGGCGCCGCAAGTATTTTGATTAGTTTACAAAGGTGGGAAGGGCAATCTAGTTACAGCGGACTCCAAAGCCGCAAAAAAAAGGTAGGATTCTTCCCATGAAAAGTCTGTTTATCCGAAAGGATATTTTGTTATGCAACAATGCTGTTGACATATTCCTGTTCATGCTTCATTACATAATATATTCGGTTGACCAATTTACGCGCTACTTTTACTATAGCCATTTGTGGTTTCATTCGTTTACAGTATGCAGCATAGGCAAACTGCATTGCTGGATCCTGTCTGGCAGCAGTCCAAGCAGCTTCGATTAGTAGAGGCCTTAATTTACTATGCTTCCTGATCGTGATGTCGCCTATACCTTCGTGATCACCACTGGCATGACACATGGGGATCATGCCGATATATGAGGCAAGGTTATCGGCACTCTTAAAACGCTTTATATCATCAATTTCAGCTATTAATGCCATACCTGTAAGTTGACCGATGCCAGGAACACTCATTATCAATCTTAACGGTTCAGCAAATCGGTCTGATTTGTACAGAGTTCGAAGTCTAGCCAAAAGTTCCAGACGCTGTTTCCTAAGTGTCTCGAGCTGGTTGATCATTATATCCAACGCCTCTCTTCCACAGGTAGTCTTCATACTAACTTCTTTGAGCCATGTGATAAACCTACTGCTCCAATGAGATGTTGAGAAGGTAGGCTCTTCAATACCGTGGAGGAATAAAAATGACCTGATACGATTCTTTTGTCGAATCTGGTCTTTTGTCATAGAGTCTTTCAGTCTTATCAAAGAACGTATTTCAAGCGATACGTTGTCAGGAACGTATATTGCTTTAAGATCACCGGATCTCAGACTGCGTGCCAGCTTGTTGCTGTCAATCGCATCTGTTTTCCTTATCTTTTCTCCAGCCGTTGTCGGTACATCGGCCGGATTTACAACAATGTTATGTATCCCCAGTTCCGTCAGACGATAGTGAATCCAGAATCCACAGAAACCTGCCTCATATACCGAGTAGTATGTCGCTCCAGGATAGTTCCTAACGAGATGGGCATATAACACATCCGGTGAGGGATCCTGGCTGTATTTTTTCAACACCAACACATCGGACAGAATTGTTACGGACCAACTTTTCTTATGTACATCCAATCCGATGTAAATGTTTTGACCTTCAAAATTTAATTCTTTTCTTTGTCCTGTCATAAGCTACTTTGTTTTAGGTTTTTGAATATTGTGGTGATATAAAAATAACCAAAAACTTAGTAGCTTTCTTTTTTTCAACTTAATACCATGAAAAACACAAACCACCTTGAGCCCGATAGGGCTCTTCCAATTTTATTTGGATTTCAAACATAAGTACTAGTTTGCTCCGCAAACGGAGGCAACCTCCGGTCGCGAATTGTACAAATGGGTACAGTCTCCTTTTTCACCGCAGGTGCGTATGTATTAATTTTCAATTTTCAATTTTCAATTCTCAATTATAAAGTATCTTTGTACTCCAATTAGACACTAGTACATTTATTTAACTATGGATTTATATTCTACCCTGCCCTACAAGGTGGCAGACATCAATCTGGCCGATTTTGGCCGCAAGGAGATAGAGATGGCTGAGAAGGAGATGCCCGGTCTTATGGCTCTCCGTGACAAGTACCGTGATTCCAAACCCCTTAAGGGGGCCCGCATTATGGGATCATTGCATATGACCATACAGACTGCAGTCCTCATAGAGACCCTGCATGAACTGGGCGCAGAGATACGCTGGTGCTCATGTAATATTTATTCTACACAGGATCATGCTGCCGCCGCAATTGCCGCTGCCGGCAGTGCCGCCGTCTTTGCCTGGAAGGGTGAGACTGCCCAGGAGTACTGGTGGTGCACACTTCAGGCTCTGAATTTCCCGGAGGGAGGTCCCAATATGATTGTTGATGACGGTGGCGATGCCACACTTATGATACATCTGGGTGTAAAGGGTGAGAAAGACCCCAAGGCTCTGGATTATAATGCTGAATCAGCCGATGAACGTGAACTCTTGAATGCTCTCAAGGAGGTATCCAAGGTTAAGGGTAACAGTTACTGGCAGAATATTGCCAAGAACATAAAGGGTGTAAGTGAGGAGACCACCACAGGTGTACATCGTCTGTATCGCATGCAGCAGAACGGTGAACTTCTGTTCCCTGCCTTCAATGTGAACGACTCAGTAACCAAGAGCAAGTTCGATAACCTGTATGGTTGCCGCGAGTCATTGGCCGATGGTATCAAGCGTGCTACCGATGTCATGATTGCAGGTAAGGTTTGCGTGGTGGCCGGTTACGGTGAGGTAGGTAAGGGCTGTGCACAGAGCATGCGCTCATACGGTGCCCGCGTACTTGTGACGGAGATTGACCCCATCTGCGCCCTGCAGGCTGCCATGGAGGGTTATGAAGTAGTAACCATGGAGGAGGCCGCACCGCTTGGAAACATATTCGTAACCACCACCGGTAACATAGATGTAATCACAACAGATCACCTCAAGGTTATGCCGGATCAGGCTATCGTATGCAACATCGGTCACTTTGATAGTGAGATTCAGGTTGACAAACTCAAGAAAATACCCGGCATCAAGTGTCAGAATGTAAAACCTCAGGTGGATCGTTACTTCTTCCCTGACGGTCATAGCATAATCCTTCTGGCCGATGGCCGTCTGGTTAACCTGGGTTGCGCCACAGGTCATCCCAGTTTTGTAATGAGTAATAGCTTTACCAACCAGACATTGGCCCAGATTGAACTCTTCAACAAGCAGTATCCGGTTGATGTATATCGCCTGCCCAAGCATCTTGATGAGGAGGTGGCTCGCCTGCACTTGGAGCGCATCGGCGTACATCTTTCTAAGCTTTCTCAGGCTCAGGCTGATTATATTGGGGTTCCGGTGGAGGGACCTTATAAGGCGGAGCATTATAGGTATTGATTTTTTCGCGCAATTGGGGACAGTCCCCTTTTGCACGGGATAAAGAAGTGGCTAATTCTAATTTTATCAGGTGACAAAAGGGGACAGTCCCCTGTGCAAATGGAAAGAAAGACTGTAGTAGTATATGGAGCATCGAGTGCAGATGCGGAGAAGGTGTTTGTGGATGCGGCTTACAGGCTGGGCGGGCTTATTGCGAAAGCAGGCAAGAGGCTGGTGTCTGGTGCCGGCAGTACCGGTCTGATGGCGGCTGTTGAGGATGGCGCTCTTGATGCCGGAGGCGTATCCATCGGCATAATTCCACAGTTTATGGTAGATAACGGTTGGCTTCATGAGGGGCTTACCGAGACAATAATCACTCCTAATATGCATGACCGTAAGAACCGTATGGCCAAGATGGCCGATGCTGTCATTGCACTCCCCGGGGGTACGGGAACCTTTGAGGAACTGTTTGAAATCATCACCTGGAAAATGTTGGGATTGTTTGTAAAGCCTATCATCATCCTGAACACGGACCATTATTATGATCCGCTTCTGGAGATGTTGGAACGTACAGCTGACCGCCATTTCATGAACCCTGTCTTCAGAAAACTTTGGGCAGTGGCCGATACCCCTGAGGATGCTTTGCAACTGGTGGATTCACTGCCTGATTGGGATGATATGACAAGTAAGGTCCGTTTAGACCGATAAATACTATGCTCTTATCATCAATTAATACCCCTGTGAGCATAAATGACTGGTTCCTGCTGGTCATGATAGTGTCAATGGTATTAATGATATTGATAATGGGCCCATACTGGAAGTCTTATAAGACCTCAATAAGGTCAATGTACAAGTTCAGCACGCCGGACGGTGATGTGGAATACCCTCTTTTCTCTACCCTGGGTTTTGTAACAGTGTTTGTGCTTTCATGTATCGGCATAGCTATAGCACTTGTCTTATATTCACAGGATGTATCTGTTGAGGGTGCAGAGCCTCTCCTGACGCTTTTTTCAGTATCTACTGTAATTGTATTATGTTTTGTGACAAAACTTTTGCTTTACACAATAGTAAACAATTTGCTTTACAAGTCACAGGCCATAAATCTTAAACCGCTCAGATGGAACTGCTTCGTGGTGATGAGTTTTTCTGTCGGGGGCTTTGTCATTCTTATGTTGGCTTTTATTGTCCATTTTTTCAGTTTGCCACTTTTTTTGCTGCTTGTTTTGTCCTATTTAGTACGCATTCTGATCATTTCAGGAAGAATTTTCAAGATAAAAACCTCCTTATTTAAGAACAGGAGTTCCAATTCAGGATTTATTTTGTACCTTTGTGCGTTCGAAATTGTACCTGTGATAATTGAGTTAGGATTTCTGAACGAATACATTGGTCTAATTTAAACTTTACAGCCTTGAAAGTTAAGAAGGTTCTCATATCCCAGCCGCAGCCTACAACAGGCAAGTCACCCTATTTTGACCTGGCTGAGAAATATGGCGCAGAGTTCGTGTTCAAACCTTTTATCCGTGTTGAACCGCTCACTGCCAAGGAGTTCAGACAGCAGCATGTCAATATACTTGATCACACCGCTGTGGTATTCACTTCCCGTCATGCGGTAGATCACTTCTTCCAGCTCTGCGCTGAGATGAGAGTTGTCATCCCGGAGGATATGAAGTATTTCTGCATTACAGAGACAGTATCACTGTATATCCAGAAGTATGTCCAGTACCGTAAGCGTAAGGTGTTCTTTGGTAATACCGGTAAGGTAGATAGCCTCATGGCTCCTATACTCAAGCACAAGACAGAGAGATATTTCATCCCGATGTCAAACGTGCATACCGGTGAGCTCAAGGAGTTGCTCGATGCCAACAAGATTGCCCATACCGAGGCTATCATGTATCGTACCGTCAGCAATGAATTTGCAGCCGGTGAACTTGATGATTATGATATGCTGGTATTCTTCAGCCCTGCCGGCATTGAGTCTCTCAAGCAGAATGCACCAGACTTTGTACAGGGTGAAAAGATAATAGGCTGTTTTGGTGGCACTACCGCCAAGGCCATCCGTGACGCAGGCCTGCGTCTTGACATTGAGGCACCGGTACCCGGCATCACCTCCATGTCAGCCGCCATTGATGCCTGGTTCGCTGCCAACCAGAAGAAGTAAAATACACATTATACTGACGGGTTCCTCCCATACGGGCATTTTGGCCTGATGCGGAACCCGTCTTTCTTTTTATGACGACAGGAGCAAATACATTCTCAAAAGAGGAACGCCTGTGTAGCAGCAAGCTTATAGACAGGCTCTTCAGTGAGGGAAACCGCCAGATTTCGGCTTTTCCCATCAGATTGGTATGGCTTCTGTCCGATGATATAGAAGGTGTGCAGATACTTATCAGCGCACCCAAACGTAACTTCCATCATGCTGTTGACCGCAACCGCATCAAACGGCAGATAAGGGAGTTCTACCGCACATCATCCGCTCCGCTTAAGGAGGCTGTATCAGCCCAAAGCAAGGGACTGGTTCTGGCTTTCCTCTTCAATGACAACAAGTTGTGGGATACCTGCAAGCTTATTCCGCGCCTTCAGGCGGCCATGGACAGACTTGTGGAGGCAGTGTCCGGACAAATCCCTGAAAACGGGTTGGGAAAGAGTGTTGAGTGATGAGGCAATTGTTGAATATTTTTACCAAATCCTTAGGGTGGTTGCTGATGCTTCCCATCAGGTTTTACCGCAGGTTCATATCACCTTTTACTCCGCCATCCTGCCGATTTGTCCCCACCTGCTCCCAGTATGCTATAGAGGCTATTACAAAGCATGGCCCGTTTAAAGGGAGTTGGCTTGCCTTGAAGCGGGTCCTGCGCTGTCGGCCGGGGGGTGGGTCGGGGTATGATCCGGTCCCGTAAATTGAGCATTTTTGGAGCAGTGAGAGCCATCAAGCTTGCTTGTTTGTCCGAGATTCCCGAGCAAAGCTCGCCTACCCGTAGCCTTTCGCGACAAAAAACATGGAACGAAGTGACATAATGAAAATTAAGGATATACATACTCATAGTCTGCCGGAGGAGCCGGGGACGGCGCTGGTGTGCATAGGATGCGGACCGATTCCGGATGGTGCTGTGGAACAGGGACACCTGTTCAGCGCCGGGCTGCATCCGTGGGATGTGACCGGACATGATGATGAGGCACTGCGTAATCTTGGAAAACTGCTTGAGCTGCCGCAGGTGCTTGCTGTGGGAGAGTGTGGATTCGACACGCTGAAAGGTCCCTCACATGAATTGCAGGAGCAAGCCTTTATCCGCCAGGTTGAACTTTCCGAGCGTTTCAAAAAGCCCATGATCCTGCATGTGGTCCGTGATTTTGACAGCATAATCCGCTTACGCAAAAATCTCAAGCCCACCCAGGCCTGGCTAATCCACGGATTCCGCGGAGGCCCCGAACAAATGAACCAACTCTACGCCAACGGCATCCTGGTCTCATTTGGCCTAAAACACAACCTCGAAGCACTCAGACAGGTTCCATCCACCCGCCTCTTCCTTGAAACCGACGGCAAAGCCACAATCGTGCAAACCATTTCTTTGGCTGCGACCCTCCGCGCAACCTCGCCCCAAGCAATACAATATCAAATCACGCAAAACTCCACTCTCCTGCTATCTCCCAGATAGTGCCGTACTTGCATAAAACAAGCTCCACAAGCCGTACTCCTGCAAGTACGGCTCCAAAAATGCCCAAAACAGCTGATTTCGTTGCCGTACTTGCAAAAAATATGCCCCACGAGCCGCACAACTGCAAGTATGGCCGGATGCGCAAACAAAAGACGCTGCACCTGTTGTGCTTTTAATTAAAGAATTGTATATTTGCGGGCTTTTTGTACAAAATCTAAGAACACTAGTATGACTAATTTTGTTGAAGAACTTACCTGGAGAGGCATGATTCACCAGATGATGCCCGGTACTGATGAACTTCTGAGCAAGGAACAGGTTACAGCGTATGTTGGTTTTGATCCCACCGCAGATTCCCTCCATATAGGACATCTGTGCAGCATCATGATACTCCGTCACTTCCAGCGTTGCGGCCACAAGCCCCTGGCACTGATAGGCGGAGCCACAGGAATGATAGGTGACCCCAGTGGAAAATCACAGGAGCGCAACCTCCTGAATGAGGAGACGCTCAAGCATAATGTGGAGTGCATCCGTAAGCAGTTGGGAAAGTTTCTGGACTTTGACAGCGATGCCCCCAACAAGGCTGAACTTGTAAATAATTATGACTGGCTCAAGGATGTAACTTTCCTTGATTTCTCTCGTGACATAGGCAAACATATCACTGTAAATTACATGATGGCCAAGGATTCCGTGAAGAAGCGTCTTAACGGTGAGGCTCGTGACGGTCTTTCATTCACGGAATTTACCTACCAGTTGCTTCAAGGTTATGATTTTCTCTATCTGAATGAGCACAAGAACTGCAAGCTTCAGATGGGCGGTGCCGATCAGTGGGGAAATATCACTACCGGTGCAGAGCTTATCCGCCGCATCAACGGCACTGAGTGCTTTGCTTTGACCTGCCCCCTCATCACCAAGTCAGACGGCACCAAGTTTGGCAAGACAGAGGGAGGCAATGTATGGTTGAATCCAGAATACACTTCACCCTACAAGTTCTACCAGTTCTGGCTGAACGTAAGTGATGAGGATGCCAAACGATACATTAAGATTTTCACAAACATAGAGAAGGATGAGTGTGAGGCTCTTATTGCCGAGCATGATGCCGCTCCGCATCTGCGTCTGCTCCAGAAGCGCCTGGCCAAGGATGTCACCTGCATGGTTCACAGTGAAGCTGATTATGAGGCTGCAGCAGGCGCTTCAGACATACTGTTCGGAGGTAATGCTTCATCCGATGAGTTGAAGAGCATTGATGAGGATATGCTGCTCTCAATGTTTGACGGTGTTCCGCAGTTCCGTTTCAACCGTCAGGTGTTGAATGAGAATGTCAAGGCCTCAGATTTCCTGACAGACATATGTCCGGTGTTCTTCTCCAAGAGTGAGGCCCGCAAGATGATGCAGGGAGGTGGCGTTTCCATCAACAAGGAGAAGACTTATGACCATTCACGTGTTTTCACTGAAGCTGATCTGATAGATAACCGCTATATCATCCTGCAGCGTGGCAAAAAGAACTATTATTTGCTCATTGCTGATTAATTCGGGATATTTGAGTATCTTTGCATGCGCTTAGCGCTATAAGGCGATTGTCGTATGGTGTAATGGTAGCACAACAGGTTTTGGTTCTGTTTGTCCTGGTTCGAATCCGGGTACGACAGCTGGCAGGGTGAGAAAAGTCTCACCCTGTTTCTGTATATCCAGGAGAGGGTTTTCTGGAACAATTTCTAACCAATTTGGAACAAATGCAGGCGTGTGCTGGTATCAATTTGGGATGTATGGAACAAATGTTAATCCCATTGATACACACAGAGGCCATCTGTTTGGAAAACGGGCATTATCTTTGCCGCGTAAGTTTTCATGCACATATTTGGTTAGTAATTGACTTTCGTTAGGTCTCTGCCGGTCTGAGAAGATGAGACAGAAGACTGAGAAAAACGGCCGCGTTTTCAAGCGGCCTTTTTTTGTGTCAGAATCTTAATTTCAATCTTAATTTTAACACTCCGCCTAACTTAAATTTTAACATTTCAACAGAGCTTGAAAAGCGGGAACCAAATGTCTCAGGAGGATTTTTTCCTGTTTTTTTGAAAAAAAACACGGCAAAGGTGTTTTGAAAGCAAAAAAAGAGTTAACTTTGGCCGCTAACTGAATTTTTAAATAATAAAATATTAACCAAAAAACTTATGAAGAAGCGTTATCTTTTCCCCGCGGATTACATGGCAGATCCCTCTGTACATGTGTTTAACGGCAGGGTTTACATCTATCCTTCTCATGACTGGGAGTGTGAAAACGTTGAGAATGACAACGGTGACCAGTATGTGATGAAGGATTATCACGTCCTTTCCACAGATGACATCATGAACGGTCAGGTTATTGACCACGGCAAGGTTATAGGCCTTGAAGATATTCCATGGGCAGGTCGCCAGCTTTGGGACTGTGATGTCCAGGAGTATGAGATTGAAGTTCCCACCAATGCTGAGGAGCAGTCCCAAGGTATGGGATTCAGCAAGAAAGTTAAGCGTTACATCATGTACTTCCCCATGAAGGACCGCAACGATGTGTTCCATTGGGGTACAGCCATAGCACAGCGTCCTGAGGGTCCGTTTATCCCCAACCCCGCACCTGTAGCCGGCAGTTACAGCATCGATATGTGCGCTTTCCGCGATGATGCTGACGGTGAGGTTTACGTGTATTTCGGAGGCCTTTGGGGCGGCCAGCTTCAGCGCTATAAAGACAATATCCATCTGGAGACCCCGTATCTTCCGGAAGGTAAGGAGGATGCCCTGCCCAGCCGTTGCGTACGTCTTACCAAAGACGGCCTGAACTTTGCAGAGGCTCCGCGTCCCATCCTGGTGGTTGATGAAAAGGGTAATCCTCTTAAGGCTGATGATCCTCACCGCTTCTTCGAGGCTTCATGGATGCACAAATACAAAGGCAAATATTACTTCTCATATTCAACCGGTGACACCCACTTCCTGTGCTATGCAACCGGTGACAATCCTTACGGCCCATTCACTTATCAGGGTGTAATCCTTACTCCTGTAGTGGGCTGGACAACCCACCACTCCATTATTGAATATAAGGGCAAGTGGTATCTGTTCCATCATGACAGTGTACCCTCTGGCGGCAAGTCATGGCTCCGCAGTCTCAAGGTTTGTGAGCTTGAGTATGATGCCGATGGCCACATCAAGACCATTGAGGGAATAGATAAGGTATAATTAGTATAATATTAAATTTATATATATGATGAAAAGAAACAAATCTCTTACAGGCCGTTCAGGGCTGTTTGGATCTGCATTGGCATTTATGGCCATCATGTTTGGCTTCTCGTCCTGCAGACCGGACTTTGACCTGGATAAAAGGTTCCCGGAATGGCTCGGTACCAGCATCTATGAAACCCTTGATGAGGGTTTTGACGGGCGTACTTTCAAGTATTTTGTAAGGCTTATTGATGCTCTTGATAATCAGAAGAGCATTCTTTCCAAGACTGGTAGTAGAACACTTTTTGTGGCTGATGATGAGGCTTTCCAGAGATTTCTGGACAAGTGTCCTCTTGCAGGCAATAAAGCTATCAGGTTTGAAGACTTGAGTAAGGCTCAGCTTAAGATGATCCTTAAGGGTTCAATGTTGAACAACGTATACCAGGTTGCTTCATTGTCCAGTACTTCTACGGAAAACGGAGTCAGGTTAGGTGACTGTATGCGCAGGGTAGCCACAGTTAGTGAATATGACTCTGTGCGTGTTCTCCTTCCTGAGGATATGCCTAAAAACTCACATTGGAATTATTTAAGGAATAATCCCAAGCGACAGGGAAAAGGTATAATCATCATGGAGGATGGTACCAAGAAGCCTATGATTTTCTTTGCTCCGGAATTCCTGAAGAACAGAAAAATAGAAGATGATGATTATAATTTCCTGTTTAATATTGGCAAATTCAGTCGCGGTGGTGTTAATAAAGATGGACGTGCTCCTAATGATGCCAGTGTGAACGGTGTAAAAATAGTGATTCAGAACAAGAAGTGCTTTAATGGTTTCATTCATGTAATGGAGGATGTCGTTTATGAGCTTCCCAGTATGGCTGAGTATCTTGCTCAGGTTGATGAAAACGGCAATTCTGAATCCAAAATATATAGTTCAATATTAGAGCGTTTTTCTGCTCCGTTCTATCTTAAGAACAATCAGGCTTGTGATAATGATCACACAGGAACTGCAAATACTTTGAAAATCAGACAACTTGTAGATGATGACTATTATGGTTCTGCAGGGATTGCTATAGAAAATGCCCTTGGCGCATCAGGTAGGGATTCAGTTTTTACAAAGTTGTATTTTTCAGGCCGTTTCCAGTCTGCATACAATAGTCAGGGTGTGGATAGCCTTCTTACAAATCCCAAAGGTAGAAAAATAGAGAGTTCTTCTGTCCTTAAGTTTGATCCGGGATGGAATTCATATTTTGTATCTTCCACTTCAGGTAACGACATCGCTCTGCAGGAAGATATGGCAGCAATGTTTGTTCCTACAGATGCCGCCATTATGGATTGGTGGATCAACAATGCCCAGGGTCAGGAGATGAGAAGCAGGTATGGTATTCTTACATCTGATCCAACAACCTGGACTGTTGATTCCGTTGTCAAGGATATGAGTAATATTGATCTGAATGTGATTGTCAAACTTGTGAACAACAGTATGTTCGTTTCATTATGCAACACGGTGCCCAGCAAGTTCAGTAATGTTCTCAATGATGCTCAAGACAGGTTCTTCACAGATCCGGGTACGGCAGTAGATTTATTCGAAAAGGTTGTTATGTGTTGTAACGGTGCCATATTCTTTTCTAATCAGGTATTTGTGCCTACCTCATACAAAGCTGTATCTTATCCCGCACTTGTTAACAGCAAGCTTAAGGTTATGAACTGGGCTATTGAGGATAAGACGATGCAATTCTCATATTACCTTAACTCAATGGCAACAGCTTACGCTCTTTTCCTTCCTGAGGTCAATCTAACAGATGCTAATCCGAATGGAAAACTTTTTGATAAGCTTGTTTGGGTAGATCCTGCATCATTCGCTCTCAATAAACTGGGATCG
Organism: uncultured Bacteroidales bacterium; assembly: GCA_902774275.1. Taxonomy (GTDB): domain Bacteria; phylum Bacteroidota; class Bacteroidia; order Bacteroidales; family Bacteroidaceae; genus Colenecus. The sequence goes on along the minus strand of CACYHN010000012.1, from coordinate 29,088 downwards.
GAAGAAGATTCAGATGAATCAGCTGATTATACTAATGAAAATGATCTTGTAGCGTTGGCATTTTATTATGATGATGACGCAGAAACTATCAAAGCCGACGTTTATGAGTATGATGCAGCTGCAGATACGATTGGCGCTTTGATCAATACTAGTGGATCCATTACAAATCTTGACTACCTGCGTAACCGTATGAAAGATATCCTGGATTACCATATCATACTGCTTAGTGACAAGAACTATAGTGCTATGGAAGGAGGTGATCCAAAGAAACTACATGTTACTCCAGATGTAAACGGGAATGCATATTTCCGCACCAAGGGTGGCGGTGTAGTCCGTTTCAACTATGGTTCTTTCAGTGCAGAAGACAATCCGGATCTCAGCCAGTTGAAAGTGGCCGGTGGATGGCAGATTGAGAAAGGGCAGTCTGTAAATATGGTTAAACGTTTCAATATGAGAGATGTTGATGGTAACGGTATAGCTTACGTTATTGACAGACCTATCCAGACTTCAAGGAAATCTGTTTATGATATCCTCTCTGACACCTTAACCTATCCTGAGTTTGAGGAGTTCTTCAAGTTGATGGATGATGCAAGAGACAGTGATAACAAGAGACTCTTTGATGATGTTTATGATGACATGAGTATAGGTTCCAAAAAGTGTGTTACAGAATTTAACACATATAACTATACGATTTATGTGCCATCCAATGATTCTATCAAGGCTCTTTTGAAAAAGAATATCATTTATGATCCTAACCTTCTTGAAGATTGGGATACCACATACATGAATATTTGGACTAAACTTCAAGATGAATATTATGAAAGCCCTGATGTTTGTGATGCTGCGTGGAAAGATAGCATTAAGAAGTTCTACACGGATTATTATCATAAAGATATCATGACAACTGCCGACAGCGTCCTTCTAAAGTACACTGTATATAATAAGGCAGATTATTCTGATTATATTGAATATGATCTCCCGTACAAGACATTCAAGGAACAATTCATAAATGTCAAGCGTAATCAGCTTGTTAACTTCCTTAAGTATCATATTCAGGACAATTCAGTCTATACTAATGCTGAGTTCAACAGAGGCAATGCACAATATGCAACAGCTTATCTGAACGAGAAAAAACAATATGCCAAGCTTTATGTAACTGTAGATGAAAATATTTCTATAGTAGATGAAGTCGGTCATACGCGTAATGTTGAGAAGAAATACAAAAACGGTGTGGCATATTGGAACATAATGTGTCGTGAATATGTGTTCAAGAGATATAACTCAAGTTATTCTGAGGCTACTGCCGATGATGTAAATGATGTTCAGACAACTAAACTTGAGACAACATCATATGCTGTAATTCATCTTATTGATGGAGCATTGTGTAACGGCGAAGTTATTTTTTAATCTGTAAATAAAATGAAGATGAAATATAATAGCAGATTATTTAGAGGGACTCTGGTACTGGCTATGGCTGCACTGCCAAGTTTGCTTTTAGCCCAGAAAGCCGGTGATATCATCAGCGGTGTCATTGAGGACAATGACGGTCCTATGATGATGGTTAACGTTACTGAAAGAGATGCAGCTGACCGTATTGTGGCTCATGCCATTACAGATATTGAAGGTAACTTCTCTTTCCAGCTTAAAAATCCTAAGGACAGACTCCAGATTTCATACGTAGGTTATGAAACTGTTGATATTCCTATCGATAAGCTTTACTTTGAGATCAAGATGAAAGATCAGTCTGATCTTCCTCCTGTAGATATTGTTGCTGACCGTGTACTTGAGGGTAACGGACTGCCCATTCCTCTGCGTGAGGTTGCATCGGCCATTACCACCATCAACATGGAAGAGTTTGAAGGTTTGGGTATGACTACAGTTGATGAGGCTCTTCAGGGTCGTGTGCCTGGACTTGATATCGTGTTCAACTCAGGTGACCTTGGTGCACGTTCCACCATGCACCTTCGTGGTGTGACCACTATGACGGGTGATGCCAACCCGCTGATTGTTGTGGACGGTAACATCTGGGAGATTGAGAGTAACCTCAGAAACAACTTTGACTACACCAATGAGTCACAGAATACAGAAAAGGTTTCAGAGCTTCTTAACATCAATCCTGAGGATATTGCTTCTATCAACATTCTTAGAGATGCTGCAGCTACTGCTCTTTGGGGTTCCCGCGGTGCTAACGGTGTTATGGAGATAAAGACCAAACGTGGTTCACGTGGTAAGACCCGTGTGGGTTACTCTTACCGTTTGAATGCCACTTGGCAGCCTATAGGTTATACACTCCTTGATGGTGACCAATACACTATGTTCCTCAAGGAATCCTTCTTCAATCCCAATATGGATGCTTCTCTTGTAAATGCTATCGATGAAATCAACTATGTGGAAGATTTCTCGGAATTTCGCATGTATAATAATAATACCGATTGGGTCGCTGCCGTAAAGCAGGTTGGTTTGCAGCATTCACATAATGTCAATGTTTCCGGCGGTGGTGATAAGGCCAATTTCCGTATATCTGCCGGTTTTGATACTCAGCAAGGTTCTGTGATAGGTCAGAAGATGAACCGTTTCACCACACGTGTGGCATTTGACTATTTCATCTCTGAGCGCATCAAGATTGTCACAAATTTCTCGATGACCTACTCCAAGAACAAGCAGAATTCAGCTGCTATCGGAACGGCCATGAAGATGATGCCTAACCTGGCCATCTATTATGAGAATAAGAATCCTGATCCAAATGGTGATGATATCGTAACAGATGAGTTCTATCACATGCTGCCAACAGCTAATGAGAATCTGCCTACCAATACCAACCCTATTGCTGAGGCAGCAGAGAAGGAGCAGTACAGCACTTCACTCAATGTCAACCCTGAGTTCTCATTGGTATATAACCTGCTTGGTCTTGAGAACGATCAGACCAAACTCACGTATGATGCCCGTGTTACATTCGGTGTAACTAACAGTGACGGTGATAACTACACTCCGTCAAGTTTGTCACGTAACGGTTGGGCTGACAGCAATGCAAACTCTGTTTCTGCTAATTCGAGCAAGAGTTCTTCAATCGGAACAACTCATTCTCTGACCTTTATTCCTCATCTGAATAATCCCAACCATTCATTTATGATGATGGTAAGATATCAGTTGAATACCAGCAACAGTAAGAATCAGAGTAGTGGTCTTTCCGGACTTCCTTCCAAGTTCAACTCAACAGGTTTGCCCGGCAAGATCAACAGCATGTCAACCGGTGCAAACCGTAGCCGAAGCATTAATATCTCCAGTACTGCTCACTACTCTTACAAGAGTAAGTATTCTCTTGACTTTACGTTGCGTTCCGATGGTAATACCCGTTTCGGTGATGCCGCTCGCTGGGGTACATTCCCTGCTGCATCAGGCCGTTGGAACATAATTGATGAGAAGTTCATGGAACGTATCCGTCAGTCAGGTATTCTAACCATGTTGGCTGCACGTTTCAGTTGGGGTCTTCAGGGTAATGCTCCCGGTGGTGACGGCATGTTCTACAGTAAGTACGAGCCTGGAGATTCTTATATGAATGGCTCTTCAATGGTACCTGGCAACATTCGTCTTAGTACAATGCAGTGGGAGGAGACCACCTCATGGAATTTGGGATTTGATTTAAGTCTCTTCCGTGATAAACTCAATGTCAGTGTTGAGGTTTATGATCGTCATACAACCAATATGCTTAACTCCGGTTACTCTATTCCTTCATCTTCAGGTTTCTCTTCACTGTCAGTTGTTAATGGTGGTGAGATGCGTAACCAGGGTTGGGAGTTGAGCCTCAATGCCAACCGCATCTTCTCAACCAGACTTTGGGGCAAGGATTTCAATGTAGGAGCAAATATCAACTTTGCAGATAATACTAACCAGCTTCTTGAGATGAATCCTACCATGCTTGAAAAGATGTCAAATGATTTTGACTACAGAAATGGTTCATACCTTTCATATGTAGCGCTTAAGAATGCATTCGGTTCAATTTATGGTTTCAAGAGTTTGGGCGTTTATCAATGGAGTACATATCTCGAACCCGGTGATAAAGGTTATAATTCGACAGGCGGTCTCAATGCCCCTGTAGCAAGAGATGCTGACGGTAATGTAATTGCAATTGAGAAGAATGGTATCAAATATACCCGTCCCATGATGTATGACTATGGCGTTGGACGAACAAATTATGAATTTGTTGGAGGTGATGCCATATATGAGGATATAAATTATGATGGTAATATCAATGAACTTGATATTGTCTATCTGGGTAGTTCACTTCCTAAACTTAATGGTGGATTCGGTTTCAACATTTCATGGGGACGCCTGAGATGGAGTAACCAGTTCAACTTCCGTTATGGTAACAGAATCGTGAACGGTTCACGTCAGAATGCTGAGATGATGTACAATACAGATAATACATCAGCAGCCATCAACTGGCGCTGGCGTGTGGAAGGTGATGATACCATCATGCCACGTGCTCTCCACCAGTATGGTTATAACTCTCTTGGTTCTGACCGTTATGTTGAGGACGGATCATTCCTGCGTTGGAACAACACCGTATTGAACTATTCATTGGATCCCAAGATTACTAAGAAGCTTCACGTAAGCAGTATAAGCTTTAACATGAACCTCAACAATGTGTTGACATTCACCAAGTATTCCGGTCTTGATCCTGAGAGTGCAGGTAGCGGCGGCCGTGGCAGCGTAGCTAAGGATAACTCACAGACTCCGCGTTCCAAATCGTTCTCATTAGGTGTTTCTGTACAGTTCTAATCTAAAAGAAAGGATAATATGAAAAAGATTAAATCATATATACTTGTAGCAATGATGGGGCTGTCTGTCACATCTTGCGAGGATTTCCTTACCCTTATGCCTCTTAATGAGGTTGTCCTGGAAAACTTCTGGACTGATTCCAAGGATGTAGAGAGTGTGCTCCGTGGAGCATACGCTGCTCTTGAGACATCTGATTGCATACTGAGGATGGCTGCATGGGGTGAGTTCCGTTCAGATAATATTATGATAGGCTCCGATAATACAGATAGTAGTGATGATCTTGCTAAGTTCATTAATGAAAACATAAAGGACAACAATGAGCTTACCACATACCTCTGTTTCTATAAAGCTATCAACTACGCCAATACTGTTCTGCATTTTGCACCTGAGGTTCACAGAAAAGACCCTAATTATCGTGGTTCGCAGGAGAAGGCGCATGAGGCAGAAGCCATAGGCATTCGCACCTTGGCTTATTGGTATCTTTTGCGTGCATTCAGGGATATACCTTATACCACTATCCCCTCTATTGATGATACACATGATTTCTTTATAGGACAGACTCCTTTTAATCAGGTTTTGGATTCTCTTATTTATGATCTGGACCGCATCAAGGATTATGCGCCTATTCATTATTCTCCTAAACTGGACAATCAGTCAAACTCGTCACGTTTTACACGTCAGGCTCTGTATGCAATGCTTGCAGACCTATATCTGTGGAAAGGGGACTGGGACAATTGTATTGATTGCTGTGAATATGTTGACAGTATCAAGAGAATGGAGTATGAAACTCTGTATGCTGAGAAAGGAATCAGTTGTAATATAACACTTATGGCTGATAAGTATCCGCTTATAAACGGTGCGGATAATGATGGACAGTGTGGTCGTGCTTATAATGAGATATTCGGAAAAGGAAACTCTTTCGAGTCTTTGTTTGAGCTTCCTTTTGGTACAGACAAATCCAGCAGTTTTGTTTCTACCTATTATAATGGGTCTAATCCTACTGTAGGTAGAGTCAAGGCATATAGCTCTATTGCAAAAATAGGTTCTAACAATTTATTCAAGTCTGGATATGATACCCGTTTTTATGAGGATATGTTATCGTCCTCTTCCGGTTCTGGTTATGGCATAATGAAATATGTTTATCAGACAATGTCATATAAAATACAAACTGGTAATATTCAAGTTACAAGTACCCAGAATGAAGGTCGTCCCGGTGCTGTGCGTGGCCAGAATGGCGCATCTCCCAACTGGATTGTATATCGCTACTCTGAAGTGCTTCTTATGCAGGCAGAAGCTAAGATTATGAAAGCAAAATCATATGGAAGCACGGGCCTATCAGATTCACTTAATACTGTTAAGAACACCCTGCTTAAGGAGGCCTTTGATCTTATTTGTGCTGTTAATGACAGGGCTATCTGTAAAAGTGTAAATAATGTTACCCAGGAAGCTTTGTCTTTTGACAGTTACAGTACTGATGATGTTCTTGAGAAACTTTTATTTGAAGAACGTCAACGTGAACTTCTGTTTGAGGGTAAACGCTGGTTTGATTTGGTAAGACAGGCTTTGCGTAACAACAGCCCCAAGGATGTTTATACTGCTGTTAAGGGTAAATATACAGGTAATACTAAATCTGTTGAAATTAAGTTTTCTAACCCTTACGGTCTTTTCCTCCCCATAAACAAGGATGAGATAAAGATTAATGACAAGCTTATTCAGAATTCGGCTTACCAGCTAAGTGATGAAGCTATAAAGAAAGCCAACTAAAAAAAATAGTGTTATGAATAAATATTTCAAACTGATAACCAAGTCTGTTCTGGCATTTGTTTCACTCATTTCAGTGGTGTCATGTAATGACGCATGGAATGACCATTACAGCGTCAATTCAGATGGGGATGAGGCTGTAGCCTCACTTGGTCAGACATTGGCAAGTATTCCGGAGGCCGGAAAATTTGTTGATGCCCTTAAGAGTACATATATGTTTAACGGTACCAAACAGTTGTCACTTACATACTGGGATTTATTGAATGACAACCAGTTCCTTACCGTATGGTTGCCGGATCCCGCTTCCATTACAGATGAAGAATGGGATGAATACACATCAACAGATGAGGATAAGGATCATAAAAAAGTAGGAACGGAATTCATTCTTAACCATATAGCCCGTTTCAGTCATCCTGTGGGAGATACCAAGAAACGTATCAAGATGATGAGCAATAAGACTTATGAATCACGTGGTGACAATAAGACTATTGACGGTATAAATTATAAGGATAAAAATATCCGTTGTACCAATGGTATTCTGCACTCACTTACCGGACGTATTGTCTATAGACCTAATCTTTATGACTATATTACGGGCGCTTCAACTATCAAGAGCGCTAAAGGAAAGGTTTATAATTATAGGTCACGTAACGGTGAGATTGGAAAATGGCTTGCCCAATTTACCAAGAAGGAGATTGATGAGGAGAGAAGTATTAAGGGTGATATTAATGAGGAGACAGGTGAAGTTGAGTATATTGACAGTGTAATGACCAGGTCAAACGCTGTTTTGAAAAAGTTTGGCTACATTGATGTTGAAGACAGTAGCTATATTGTGGTACTCCCGGAAGAAAGGATTTGGGATTCTGTCTATAACGCTGTGAAGTATTATTTTGATTATGATGCTACTGATATCAAGTTAGTGCCTGTTGCAGATTCTTTACAGAAATACTGGACAAATGATGCAATGCTTACTGATATCTTCTTTAACAAGAACTCACAGAAGCATATTCTGGATTCTGTAACTTCCACTCAATTCTCTAAGAGTGAACGTTTTAGAGAAAAATATCCTTATCATGTTTTCCAGAAACCGTATGCTGAAGGTGGCCTGTTTGATTGCGTTGACTCCATAAAATGCAGTAATGGCGTAATTTACATAAAGGATTCATGGCCATATTCTGATTCTGTTTTCCGTCGCACAATCAAGGTTGAGGCTGAAGATGAAATATTTGCAACAGAAAAAATTAAGACAAAGAGAAAGAATTTAAGATATTATGATAAAGACAGTGTCATAAGGACAACACGTGCAATTGAATTTTTCTCTACAGAGACTAAATTAGAGCTTAATTTCTCAGTTAAGAATACTCTGCGTGGCAAGTACAGAATTAAGGCTGTTTTCTTTAAGGTTGATAAGCAGGCTACTGCACAGAATGTTAATTTTTCTGTGGATTTTCTATGGGGGTCCGGCTCTAAGCAACTTTGGAATGGAAATCAGAAAGGTTCGTCCAAAAAGAGAAGTTACAGTGTAGGCCTGAAAGACGCTGATACTGTTATTATAGGTCAAACCAATGATAAGGTTTATGATTTCGGTTGCGGTAATTATGAAAGTGGAAGCAGCAAGGTCAGAATAAATTTGATTTGTCCGACTAAAGCCAATGAATTACATGCTTGTTTGGACTGCATTTTGCTTGAACCGGTTTTTGATTGATAAAAAAGCTAAGGAATATGAATATATTTGAAAAGAAATTATTGCATTTGTGTCAGGCCGGCTTACTTCTGATTATGTCAGCCCCGGCTTATTCACAGGCATCAGATGCTGAAAGTAGTTTTGTAGTAACAGGTATTGTGACGGATGCTGCTTTGGGTACCCCTATGGCGGGTGTCAAGGTCCAGGCTTATAACAATGCCCTCCATTCTACTATGACTAAGGGTGATGGCTCTTATTCAATTAAGTTACCTGAGTATGCTTCATCCTTGACATTTTCTGTTGACGGTTGCAATACTGTTGTCTGTGCCCTTAACGGCAGGACTGATGGCGTCAATGTAAAGATGTATTCAGATGCATTTTCTGAGTTTTATTCTACACATACTGTAGCCACCAGTTCTGAGAGTGCCAAAGTTGCCAATCTTGGCGCTGACATTGAGGTGGACAATCAGATACAGCAGTCACTCCAGGGCAGTGTACTGTCAGTTATCCGTTCAGGTCAGATTGGAATAGGTGCATCCTTACAGATAGACGGTATCAATTCTCTTAATATCAACACCCAGCCTCTTATTGTTCTGGATGGTGTTATTATGGATATGGGTTATGATCGCACCACCATGCATGACGGTTTCTATAACAATCTTCTTGCCAATATTCAGGTTGAGGATATTGAGTCTGTGCAGATACTTAAGAACGGTTATGGCATTTACGGAGCCAAGGGTTCCAACGGCGTCATTCTTATCAACACAAAGCGAAACAAGAGCATGGCTACCAAGATTGACGTTAATCTTACAGGCAGTTTTCAGACTCTTCCGCGTTTACCTAAGATGATGGATGCCAGCCAGTACAGATCATATACTTCTGAGCTGTTGGGTTCTACAGGTACAAACATGAATGTATTCAAGTTCTTGCAGAATGACCCCGGCTACTACTATTACAACATGTATCACAATGACACTGATTGGGGTAAAGATGTTTACAGGAATGCTTTCATCCAGAACTACAATGTAGGTGTTCAGGGTGGTGATGAGATTGCCAATTATAACCTTTCAGTGGGTTATGCCATGGGTGACGCCACCCTTGTTGACAATGACTTCTCACGTTTCAGTCTGCGTCTTAACTCAGACATCATACTGGGTGATCATCTCTCACTCCGTTTTGATGCCAATTACAGTGACATAACCCGTGATATGCGTGATGACGGTGCTCCTGTCAATGTTGACAATAGCATGATTAATTCTCCCGGTTTTCTTGCATTGGTTAAGTCTCCTTTCCTTTCACCGTACGCATACAACGATGATGGAGAGCTTACAAACTATTTGTCCATGGAGGATGACTACCTTAAGGAGGTTCTTGGTTCACAGTCGTCACTTGCCAATCCTCTCTCCATTTTGGAAAACGGTGAAGGAATTAACAAGAACTATTTCGGTAGCCGTCTTATAACACTCTCCGTTACACCAAAATGGCAGTTTGGCAAGCGTCGCAGATTTACTCTCTATGAGCACTTCTCATACGTACTGGCTAACGCAGATGAAAACTACTATATCCCTCTGTATGGTACGCCTAAATTCAATATTGATGGTGTTGGTACCGACATAGATAACAGGGTGTCTGCTATGAATGCCAAGCAGGACGGATTCAGCAGTAACACTTACGTTACTTATAACAAACGTTTTGGCGCCCATGTCGTTGATGCACGTGGAGGTGTTCGTTATGTGAACAACTCACTCTACCAGACATCCATGAACGGTTATAACTCCGGTAATGACAAGACTCCTAATATGACCAATTCACTCCAGTATAAGAGTACTGATGGTGTTGATACCAAGGATATTTCCTTGACATGGTGGGCACAAGGCGATTATAACTATATGGAGAAATATTATGTTTCTGCAAGTTTGGGTATCGCTGCTTCATCCCGTTTCGGGGGCAGTGTTTCAAATGGTGCTAAAATGTTTGGTGTGCCATGGGGATTCTTCCCATCGTTGTCAGGAGCATGGGTGATCTCTTCTGAACCTTGGTTTAATGTTGGTTTTATCAATTATCTCAAGTTAAATGCAGGTTTTGATATAACCGGTAATGACGGTTTTGATGATTCTGCATCCAAGAGTTATTTCTCACCCGTCAAGATTCTCGGTGTGAACGGTATGTCTCTTGCCAATATCGGTAACAATACCCTTGAGTGGGAGACCACCCGTAAGTTTACGGCCGGGTTAGAGATGAATTTGTTTGACAACCGTTTGAATGTAGCTGCCAATGTATTCAGCAGCACTACTGACAATCTGCTTTCTATAAGTTCCCTTTCATATCTCACCGGTCTTCCAAACACATGGAGCAACGGTGGATCTCTGTCCAATAAGGGATTTGATGCTTCATTTAATGTCAAGTTGTTGAATAGTCAGCTTGTAAAGTGGGAAGCCGGAGCAAGCATAGGTCTCTATAAGAATGAGGTTACCAAGTTACCTGGTGATGCCCTTGAGTTTTCATACTGCGGTGCCACTATCAGGACAGAAGTCGGCAATCCTGTGGGAGTTTTTTATGGCTATAAGACAGATGGAGTGTTCTCCACTGATGCTGACGCCAAGAACTCAGGACTTCACATGGTTTCAGATACAGGTCTGAATACTCCATTTGTAGCAGGTGATGTAAGGTTCGTCAATTTGGATGGCGATTCCGGTAATATTATAGATGAGAAAGACATGACCGTAATAGGTGATCCCAATCCTGATTTCTATGGTCGTATCTTCACCCGGGTGGGCATTAAGAATCTTTCATTGAGTGCTACTTTCACCTATTCTGTGGGCGGTGACTTATATAACTATCAACGTATGCTGCTTGAGAGTGGATCACGTTTCATGAATCAGACAGTTGCTATGACTAACCGCTGGACAGCAGAGGGACAGAAAACAGATATCCCCAGAGCTTCATACGGTGATCCGCACGGCAACAACCGTTTCTCAGACCGTTGGATAGAGGATGGTTCATACCTTCGTCTCAAGAACATCACGCTGAGTTATTCAATTCCTTTTACCAGCACTTATTTGCAGGGAATCACAGTATGGGGTTCTGCAAACAACCTGTTTACTCTTACCAAATACTTAGGTTCAGATCCTGAGTTCTCAGTAAGTAACAATGTTTTGACGCGTGGAGTAGATCGTGGTTTGCTTCCTCAATCTACAAACTTTTCATTAGGACTTAAGATTAATCTCTAACGGATTTAGAAAAATGAAAGTTAAAAATATCATATCAGCGGTTTTGATGGCAGTTGCCGTTCTTACCGCTTCCTCATGTGAGGATATGTTTAAAGTTGATTCAAAAGTAGTTCTGTATGATTATGAGAACACTTTGGATAAGGCCACGGATACTGTTTATTCAGTCTTGGGAATTATCAAGAATATGCAGAAGATTGCAGACCGTTCTGTTATACTTGGTGAGGTGAGAGGTGATCTTGTTACCACTTCTGAGCATGCCAATAAGGATCTTGCTGAACTCTATGATTTTGATTTCCAGAAACTGAGCAAGTCAAACCGTTATAATAATCCTACTGATTATTATGCTGTTATCAACAATTGCAATTTTTTCCTGGCTCATGCTGATACCGCATATACCCGTAACCGCAAGAATGTGTTCTTGAGAGAGTATATTGCAGTTCTCTGTTTCAGGGCATGGACTTATCTCCAGTTGGCCCAGGTATATGGTGATGTCTATTTTACAACTGAGCCTATCCTGAGTGGTAATCAGGCGGATAAAAGTAAACTCCAGAAACTTAATATAAAGGATATCGCTGCTAAACTGCTCAATGATTTTGAAGACCGTTTTATTTATGAGGATACTCCTAATTACGGAGAAATGACCAGTGGAACAACTGGTAGCGGTGAGAAATCAACAACCCATACATCACATGATTTCTTCATTCCCGTAAGGCTCATTATGGGTGATTTGGCTCTTTGGTCAGAGGATTATGGCAGGGCTGCCAAGTATTATCATGATTATCTCTCAGAAGATAGAGACAATCTTGTTCCCACTGGTAAATCCCGCGTCTCATGGTTTGGTAAAGAGTGGTTATATTTGGATCCTCAAAGTGATTACACATCAAACTTTGGTGAGAACATGAAGGCCATATGTTATATTCCTATGGAGAAAGATGTGTATAACGGTATAGTCAGTGACCTGCCAAATATCTTCAATTCCGTTGAGGACAATAACTATTGGTTTCAACTTACGCGTTCCAATGCTCTAACCAGTTTGAGCGCACGTCAGAACTACTGTTATCATGATATTGACCTTCAGGCCAGAATTAACGGTAAACTTCCTACTGCAGATGGCGTGTCTGATCCTATGTATATGCCAAATAAGGATGATCAGGATGTTGAACTTCGTCAAGGTGATCTGCGTCTGCAGTCAATACTTACTACCAAGAGCAGAATCATGGATGAGTACAGTTCTTTAAATCTTAGTTCTGTTGAACAAACGTTAATAAAAATTAATCCGGAAAAAATTTGTTTGTACAGAAATGATGTAGTATATTTGAGGCTTGCAGAGGCTTTGAACAGAGTAGGTTGCCCTCAATTGGCTTTTTCAATACTCAAATCAGGTCTTTGCTATTCGGTCATTGAAAGCCATGTCATAGGTTATGAAGCAGATGACTATCCTATATGTGATGAGGAGCTAAAGAGAGCAAAGAGTATAGGTATTGATTACACTACAAATGACTATGATCATAACTTTTTGATACGCATGACAGGTAGGGATGGTAGCGGTGGTTTCAATATTGTTTCTTATGATCTTGAGACTCCTAACGGCATGGGTAATGATTATGCGGGTGTAACCAGAAATATAGATAATATAAGTGTTCCTGGTCCCAACTCCAACATTAAGAGTGGTAATAATATGGGTATCCATTCCAGAGGATGCGGTGATGCTGATTTTGATACCCTCTATACTATAGGACGTAAGCTTGCTGATATGGGTAAGTCCAGTGCTTCTTTAGAGGATTCTATCATGGCTGTAGAGGAGATGATTATTGATGAGATGGCACTTGAGACCTGTTTTGAAGGATACCGTTTCGGTGACTTGATGAGAATAGCTCAGCATCGTGCAGCAGGAAAAGGCTATGATGAAGCTTTCTTGGCAGAGAGGGTGGCCTCACGTTCCACCGCAACAAGGGATGATCCGTTCGGAGCTAAGGATATGACACTTTACAATCGTCTTAAAGACAGCAAGAACTGGTTCCTGCCTCTGACTGGAGAATGATATGATAAATGTTCCTGTTTTCTCTTTCCTTTTTATCCTGACGGATGGAAAGGAAAGAGAAAGCGGATAAGTTTATATGAGAGTTATTATTCAACTGTTTAACTTTAAAGAGAAAAGAGTTTTTTTACCTAATTATTCACTAAACATTTTTATTATGAAGAAAAGAGACTTATTACTTGCAGGTTTATTCCTGTTCAGTGTGTCTGCTTTTGCGCAAGAAGAAGATGAGGTGCTAGAGCCCACACGCTACAAGGATGACGCAAAAGTGATTTTCGAGCAGAGGTTTGAGGGTTCTATTAACTGGACAACAGTTAAACTTAGCCATAAACCTAAAAAGAATCATGAAGATTTTTATGGTAAATTCTACACATGGCAGAGTGCACCTATTGATTCTATCGAGCAGGTTACCTATTACAAGAGAGCTTATGACGGACAGAATACCGGTAATCCAAGTGGTGGGACCAATATTTATAGCGGTGATAAGCAGTGGGAGATAGCCGGTGTCAGGGATACCCTTATGTATTTGTATGATGGTGTCATGAAAACTGATGCCGGATTTGATGATGATTCATGTCTGCAGTGGGATAGTTATTCCATTGTTGCGCATGATGGTGAAAGCCGTGAAGGTGATGGAATAGGCGGAAAAGACTATGGTCTGGAGTCCAACTGGGGTGAAAAGGGCGGAGCTCAATTCTTCCGTTATACTTCAGCCACAAGCCGTGGTGTAAATGGTCGTGGTGGCGGTTCCGGTGGTTATAATCCTTCTCACGATGAAAAATCTACTACTCAAGATCATTATGTTCCTGAGTATCGTCGTAACCTGTTTGTACGTAACCTTCCTATTGAGGATAGTGCTTCATATCGTGTAACGGTTTTTGTTAAGCCTACCAGATATGCTAAGTTGCAGAAAGGCATTACGCCCAGAGTAGGACTTGAGCTGATGCGTGGTCATTTCCATTCAGAGAAGTCATTCCTTGTAAACAACACCGGACACGATAATACTTATGATACATTCAATGACAAGACCGACTATACAAACCTTAATGAGGGTCAGTGGAACAAAATTACCCTTATGGCATATTATACCAATGATTCAATTGGTAATGCCGCACCTTATCTTCTCAGTTACTATTGGGCAGATGATTGGAATTGGGTAGCTCCATTTAACCCGGAGACCGGTGAGGTTGATCTGACCAGCGATACCACCACTACTTTTAAGTTCATTCAGCAGCCGAACAAGTATTTTGTCCGTCTCTCTTTCCGTTCAGACTCCACAATATTTGATGTTGACAACCTTTCACTCACAAAGTCAACGATTGGAGGTGTTGAGTATTCCGGTACTATGATTCGTGTGGACTTTGGTTATCAGACCAATTTGGGTAAACTGGCAGAGGCAGCCAAGGAGCGTAATAAGATTGCTTCTGTAGAGCTTCCCGGTGAATACTTTGATGTATGGGGTTTATATAAAGATCCTGAAGATCCTGAATCTGAGCCTTTCTGGGAGAATGTTCCTATCAATTCTGCCGAGTATCAGGGTGACGGTTTCATGTATATGTGGTCAAAACCTTGGGAGGAAGACAATAGCCCCCGTATCTTTGATTCATATGATTCAGTTTTGGTATCATTCACTAATCCTATAGACTCTGCTGAATTGACTCTGAAATATACCGGTAGCCGATTCCCGAATGGTGGTGATCCGGAATGGATTGCTGACCCAGAAAAGAGGATTGTTTTTGATTTCCATAATGAAATAGGTTATAAGAATCCTACAATTCTTACCAGTCCTGTTACCAAAGAGGCTGTCAGATCACTTGCAGAGTTGACTCCTGTATTACAGGAAGTACCGTATGGCGAAAATGACGTATTCGGTCTTGATCCTGCTACAAGATCGATAGAAGTGAAGTTCTCAAAGAATCTTTCATTTGATACTGGTTCTGAATATAATGCTAAGTCAAAAAAGACCAAGGCAATTCTTCGTAAAGGTGGTCATGAAGAATATTGGACCATCAGAAATAAGTATGATGATGAAAAGGAAAACAAGGGTTGGACTATAATTGAGCGTCCTGCTTCAGAAACTGATCCTCTTGATGGTGATTATGAGCTTGTATTTGAGAAGATAACTCATTTGGAGACGCCTAATCCTGATATTGCAGGAGATTATAGTAAAGATGTTGCTCTTCACTATCACTTCGGTGAATTTGTAGATGATGCTACTTCTGCTTCTTCAAGTGTTGTTACTTTCTCTAACTGGAGAGCTGACATCACTAATTACGATGACACTAACCGTCCTCTTCCTACTTCAGCTTATCTGCAAATTGGAGGTCCTACTGCAGGAGACCAATTTGCGTTTGCCAAGGGTACTGGTGTGAATACAGGTGCAAAATGCGGTTTCTATCCTATTGTTGATGACACTATTACAGTTCTCGGAACCCAGATTCCTGATAACGGTGTGTTCTATCTGTCTAACAGAAAGGACAAAAACGTAGGTCACCTCTACAGTATCGTTAACCTTAATGCAGGTACCTATAGCATCTCATTCAAGTTAGCTGGTCAGTCAGGTACTGACCGTCCTATGGCTCTTTATTTCTATGCTAAACCTGAAGGTACTCTTGCAAATGGCGATGCCAATGGTTTTGCTACTCTTGAGGCTGCCTCAAAGACTGTCCTTGAGGAGGGAAGGAAGCCTAAAGTTGACATGGGTGGTACATTCAACCTGAGTACCAAGTGGAAAGAGGATGTAGAAATCGTTTCTTATGATTTCTTTGTTCCTGCTGCCGGTGACTATGTATTTGAGTGGACTGCAACAACATCTACAAACTATCAGGGTATTGTTATAAGTAACTATTGGATTACAACCTCATTTGGTAACGTAGCAAGGGTTAATGATGCTATTGTTGCTGTTGAGACAGCGCTTGAAAATGCTTCTGCTACCAAGTATCAGGGTACTGCTTATAATGCTCTTAATACTGTCAAGGATGACGCTAAGGCGTTTATTCCTGCAAAGAAGGCTTCTATGATTAACAAACCTTCTGAATATGCAGCTGAGGTTAAGGTGATGGAAGATGCCATCAAGGTCCTTGATACCCGCAAGGAATTGGTTGATAAACTGCAGGATGCCATTGATAATGCTAAACCTTTCTTAGAAATGGAAGGTGCCGATAAATATGTGACTGAATATGATGCTTTGGAGAAAGCTATTGCTGATGCTGAGAGCTTCATTGAATCTACTATAGTTAACTCTGATGATGCAGTTGTTACTGAGCAGACCAATGCACTGAACGAAGCTAAGTCTGCTCTTGAAATCAAGATTAATGGCGCTGAAGCTCTCTCAGCACGTATCAAGGCTCTTGATGCTCTTGCTAATAGTGTAAATGCTGATTATGGTGAAACGGCTGAAGATATTAACGAGCGCATAGCTAAGATTGATTTTGATGATGAAGAACTTGCTCAGATAATGAAGAGCGCTATCAAGATTGCTATTTATGATAATATCGTAAATAATAATGCAGATCCCAAGAATCTTGACCTCACCGGATTCATCAGAAACTTCAATCTGTATGCTACTCCTAAGGTAATTGAGCGTACAGACATTAAGGCTGATAACAACAAAGCTGCAGAGGCTGCTGAAGGTTACAATATGCAGCATTTACAGCATACATGGAATAATGGTGACCTCAATGGAAAGGAGCCTATCTGGATTATGATTCAAAAGCAAGATTACACTGACATCTATCCCGGATGGACAGTACGTGCTGAGACTGAAGGTAACAGGATGGTAACTCTTGAGCCTCAGGATGATAAATACAAGCAGCTGCGTGCTGGTGTACCTCTTTTTGATGCACAACTTGCTATGGACTGGGGTGGTAAGGCTGAGCTCAAGGGTACTGTAGAGGATCTGCCTTTGGGTAAATATGACTTGAGCGTAACTTTGAATCAGAACACTGGTTCAGGAACTGTTCTGAATGCCACATCCCTTGATATACTTTATGAGGGCAGTTCTTCTGAGGTTAAAGACATCATGGTATATGACGGTAAGATTGACATTGACTTCATCCTGACATCAGGTCAAGGTTGGTCAGCGGCTGACAACTTCAAACTTACATTTACAGGTAAAGATGATCTCTTTGATTATGCTGCACTTCTTGAGAATGCCAAGTCTGAGTTCAACAACATCATGACAGTTGTTGATTCTGCTGAGGTTGAGGGTGCTGAGTATGAGTACTACACTCTGAACTGGATCAAGGTAGAGAATCCTGTTAAGAATGAGGTTTACTTCCGTAAGAACGGTAGTGTTGTTGAAAAGGTTATTTTCAAGTAATCTTAAGATAACAAAACCTTTATAATGAATCGGCGGAGAGCGCAAGGCTTCCCGCCGATTCTCTTTTTATCACTTTTTAGGCCTGTCTATTATGTCATTTGAGTAAAACAAGGTATCTTTATATCCGCTAACCGAAAGAGTGCTAATTATTAACATTATCATTATAAAGATGAAAGCAAGATTTACACTTCTGGCCGCTCTCATGATGGCCGGCATTGCCGCTCAGGCACAGAACCCTATTATCCGTGACCAGTTCTCGGCTGATCCCTCAGCTCTTGTAGTGGGAGATCGTGTATATGTGTTCCCGTCTCATGACATCAAGGCCCCGGCAGAATATGCCCGTAAGGACTGGTTCTGCATGGCCGATTATCATGTATTCTCATCCGCTAATCTTACCGATTGGACAGACCACGGTATGATTGTTGACCAGTGGAGCGCTCCCTGGGTAAATGAGAAGGGTTACTCAATGTGGGCACCGGACTGCAAGCAGAACCCCAATAACGGTAAGTACTATTTCTTCTTCCCTGCCGGTTCCAAGCCCATGCCAAGCGCCAACGGACGTCGTGGTTTTGGTGGTAACCGTGTAGGTATATGTACATCTGATTACCCGGAAGGTCCCTACACCCCAGAGGAGACTCCTATTGAGGGTATTAACGGAATAGACCCGTGTATCTTTGTAGATGATGACGGTCAGGCTTATCTTGTTATGCCTACCATTACCATTTACAAGCTTAATCCTGACTGGAAGTCCATCTCCACTGATCCCGCTGACCGTCATCGTGTAGAGGGTATTCCCACCAAGGGTCTTGTAGAGGGCCCGTATCTTTACAAGCACGGCGGCAAGTACTATATGACATTCCCATGGGCACGTGATGTAGAGGAGGTGCTGGCTTACTGTGTAGCAGACAATATCTTTGGCCCGTATGAGTTCAAGGGCGTATTCTTTGAGGAGCATGCCAACAAGTGCTGGACCAACCACCACTCTATCATCGAGTTCAAGGGTCAGACCTATCTGTTCTATCATCACAATGAGTTCTCACCTGAGTTTGACAAGAACCGTTCAGTTTGTGCCGACAGTATCTTCTTTGATGACGAGAAGGGTGAGATCAAGATGGTTAAGCCTACTCTGCGCGGTATCGGCGTAACTCAGTCAAATACTCAGATTCAGCTGGACCGTTACACCGCACTTAGTGCAAGCGGTGACTCTATCGCTTACTTAGAGCCCAGTAACTATTTTGCCGGTTGGAAGACCGTATTCTATGAGAAGGGTGCTTGGGCCAAGTATAATACCGTTGAGTTCAAGAAGGCTCCCAAGAAGGTTACCGTCAAGGTTGTAGCTCCTTCGGCCGGTAAACTTGAGATTCTGCAGGGTGACAAGGTTATCTCAACCGTTGAGATTCCTGCCGACCGCCAGCTCGTTACTGTAGATGCTCCGGTCAAGGGTGCAGCCAAGGGCGTGCATAACCTTAAGGTCCGCATGATTACTGATGGTAAGATCCAGGTTGACTGGCTTACATTCAATTGATACTGTAACTGACCGTATGTGATGAAAACAAGAACTATTTTATCTATAACCCTGACCATGCTTCTGGCATGGTCAGGTTGTTCTGCTAAGGACAAGACCACTGAGTGCGTAAACCCGCTTACCTATACTGATATTCCGGATAATGACTGGATCCGCGTGGGTGATGACTACTATATGGTAAGTACCACCATGTATTTCTGCCCAGGTGCTCCCATCATGCACTCCAAGGATCTGGTACACTGGGAGCTGGTAAGCTATGTATATGACTGTCTTGAGGATGATGATGTATATAACCTGCGTAACGGCCGTAACGCCTATGGTAAGGGCCAGTGGGCTACATCACTCCGTTATGAAAACGGTACATTCTATGCATTGTTCATAGCCAATGACCAGAACAAGACCTACATTTACCATACCAAGGATATCACCAAGAGCAATTGGGAACGTTCGGTCATAAACCGCCCGTTCCATGACGCCAGCATGCTCTTTGAGGATGGCCATCTTTATGTGGTTTGGGGTAACGGTGAGATCCGTATCATTGAACTTGAGCCGGACGGCTCTGCCATCAAGGCCGGCTCTGAGGAGCAGATAATAATTGATTCTCCGCGACAGGGCTATAACCTGCGTGCCGAGGGTGCCCATATATATCACATAGGTGATTACTATTATATATTGGTTATAGACTGGCCAAGCGGCGGTGTACGTACCGAGACCTGCTGGCGCTCCAGGAACCTATTTGGCCCCTATGAGAGTAAGACTATACTGAGCGGACCGTTTGACGGTCGTGGTGACGGTGTAGCCCAGGGTGCTATCATCGAGACCCAGAACGGTGACTGGTATTCAATCATGTTCCAGGACCATGGCGCAGTGGGGCGCATTCCTACCCTGCAGCCTATGAAGTGGGTTGACGGATGGCCTATTCTGGGCGATGAAACCAAACCTGTCAAGCAGTTTACCGTAAACCTTCCGGAGAGCGGCAAGAACCGCACTTGGGCCAGCGACGAGTTCAGCTATAAGAAGAATGAGCTGGACCTTGTATGGCAGTGGAATCATAAGCCTGATAACAGCGCCTGGAGTGTAACCGAGCGTAAGGGCTGGCTCCGCCTCAAGACTGGACAGATAGCAACTAATGTTACAAATGCCCGCAATACGCTTACACAGCGCACTGTAGGCCCTCGTTGCTATAGTGAGGTATGTATGGATGCCAGCGGCATGAAACCCGGCGACAGGGCAGGAATCGTGGCTTTCCAGAGCAATTACTGCACCATAGGTGTTGAGGTGGCTCAGGATGGATCCAAGAGTCTTGTAGCCATGACACATCGTGCTCAGGGACGCCGTTGGGGCCAGCAGGGTGGTCAGCAGCCCAGCCCCGATACTGAGGCTCTGCGCATTCCGCTTGCCCAGGATAAGGTTTGGTTAAAGATACGTTACGTGTTCACTCCACAAGAAGATGGTGAGCGTGCTGACCAGGCATTCATGAGTTACTCTCTTGATGGTAAGAACTGGACTGATGTGGACGCTATGCTCCAGATGAGTTTCAGTCTGGATTACTTTACCGGTTACCGTACCGGACTCTACAGCTATGCTACTGAGAGTGCCGGCGGTTATGCAGATTTTGATTACTTCCATCAGGAGGTTTACTGAAAAAGTTAAAAAAATATAATAACTTAACTTTTGCCAGGTAGTGATATATTAGAGATGAAGCGTGATTTGAGTGACAGTATGCAGAGTCAAGGATCCCTTTCAGTGAGCGATGAATCCATTGCCCGTATGCTGTGTGATGATAATCATGTAGAACAAGCGGTGCGCCTCATTATGAAGAAGTATGGTGAACAGTTATACTGGCACATACGCAGAATGGTGGTGTCACATGACGATGCTGAGGATTGCTTGCAGGAGACGATGATAAACGTGTACAAGTACCGTAGCACATACTCTAACGAGTACCCGCTTTCATCATGGCTCTACAAGATAGCTACGAATGAGAGTCTTAAATTATTGAAGAACAGGGCCGGTTTCACGATGTCAGTTGATGACTTGGGTGATTCACTTAAGGACAGCGTTCGTGAGGAGGTAAGCCCCAATGCCGATGAGACTCTGGTTTTGCTGCAGGAGGCCATAGCCTTGCTGCCTGCCAAGCAGAAAATGGTGTTTAACCTGCGTTACTATGATGACAAGAGTTACGAGGAGATACACCAGATAGTAGGAGATAGCGTCAATACGCTTAAAACCAACTATCACTACGCAGTACAAAAGATAAAGGATTATATATTAGAACATCAGTTATGAAAGAGTTTGATCTGGAAAGTTTGAGTAGGGAGATGCCTTTTAAGATGCCTGAGCATTTCCTTGATGACATGACAGAGCGTGTTGTGTCCCAGATTGGCAAGCAGCGCAAGCAGAACAGGGAGCGTAAGATTTATGCTTTGTTTGCAAGCGTTGCCAGTGCTGCAGCAGTTGCTCTGCTGTTCCTGCATCCGTTTGGAAGCAGTCTGAATATTCCTGATTATGATAACATCTCACAGTGCGCAAGTGTGGATGAGGTGTTACAGGATATGAGTGCAGAAGAGCTGAGCTTGTATTCAATGATGAGTAATTACTACGGCAACTGATTTATGAAGAAACGCTGGACAGCATTGTTGATTCTTGCCGGCTTGTTCCTTTCCTCACCTTCCATGATGGCGCAGGAGAGGGATGAGCAGATGATCAATGCTTCCCTGCGTTTTATCAAGGAGAATGCCAATCTCACCAAGAAGGAGTACGAGAAGTTTGCCAAGATTTACATTGAGTATAATGAGCAGCTTGCCAAGTTGAACCGTGAACTACAACCTGAGTCACGTGAATACATGAAGCGTTGGCAGGAGATAAATTCCGGCTATATGCAGAAACTTGACAAGGCTCTGCCTGACTCCACCCGTCAGAAGGTAGGTGTGGCCCAGTGGGAACTTGGTCAGAAGGTTTGGGGGCAGCGTTCAGAGCAGACCCGTCAGACATCAGAACGTCAGTTCCAGATGATGGGGCAGTGGAACCAGATGAACCCGCAGTTCATGATGCAGCCCCACATGTATGATTTCCAGCGTTTCCGTCAGCGTGAAATGCAGCAGGCTGATGAACAGCAGCAACAGTGGTGGGAGAACTACTGGCGTAACTGGGGAGAGCCTGATACGGCAATGATACGCCGTATGGAGGAGACACGCCGCCGTTTCCGTGAACGTGACAGCTTATGGCAGCAGCGCAGGCAGCAGTTCGGTCCTCAGTCAGGTGGGCAGTTTGGCCCTGGGTTTGGTCGGGGATTTGTTCCTCAAGTACCTCAGATGGGTATTCCACAGAGAGGTCAGCAGCAGAATAACGGCCCTCAGTTCACTCCTCAGTTTGGTCCTGGTTTTAATAATACAAACAGATCCAGATAAGTTTCTAATGTACTGATTTATGAAAGCGTGCCTTATATTCAGGCACGCTTTTTTTATATACAACTTTATATATAAAATAAAAGAGGATGACAAATCTGCCATCCTCTTTTATTATCACTGAAATTATTAATATCTGTCCTCAGGAACACCACCTGCATATATTGACTTAGGAACAATCTCCACGATGTTCATAGGTGCAATACCACCATCTTCCTTAATCTGACGCATACGGAGGTAATAATCCTTGTCTGGATCCATAGGCATAGTAGTTACAATCTTACGGAAACAAATATCATGGTGACGCAGACGGCCATCACCTCCTACACTATATCCTGCAGGCGCCTTCATAAAACCACGGTTATGCATTGCCTTGTCATTTGCCTGAATAAACAACTCCTTTTCTTCAGGAGTGCTTCCCTTTGCATTCTTATCCATAACACTACCAATTTCAGGATCCATAGTAGGTGACATGGTCATGTCAACCGGAATTCCGCAAGGTTCCCAACCCCATGACATCCATGAATTCATATCGAGTCCTGGTTCTGCTGCATAGGTTAAGAAGTGTACAATACCTCTAGTGTTTCTAAGACTCTTATTAGTAGTACTTTGGCAATTAATGAATAATCTTATCTCATAAGTGTCTGAACGCGGAACGGGGGGCAGACGGAATACAATATCAAAATTACCTTTAATATTCATCTCATCATTATTCATGATATCCCAGTTCTTATCCTGATACCTGACAACATAGGTAGTCTGTTCAGTAGCTCTTACATTTGTGCAATAACCATCTTTGTAGTTATATACAGTGAATGTGGTAGGCTTATCCCCAAGTGTCTGTCTCATACGGCCACGGGCTCCACTGTTGATGAAATCCGGAGAAAGTGTGTTACCAGAGATTCTTATTCTTGTATTAAGTGCTTTTTTGGTGTTCTCATCAAATAACAGCAGGCGGTCTATGAAATAGTAACCACCGTTCAAAGCACCTTCTGTATCAAATCCGTCCGGAAGTTCATCACTATTCCAAATTCTGATACCTGGTTCCTCCAGGCCTGCAGAAACAGTTCCCTTGCGATTGATGAAGACATATTTTCCGTCAAAGCCTGAACCTTTATCATATGGTGTGCTTACACGTATAATTGAACGTTGCATTGTCTCATAGAAATCCTCCATGTCTATTGAATCCGGGCAAGCTTTCTTGTAGTTTTCAATAATGTTGGGATCTGTAAAGTTTAATAAATGACGTTCCAGCCAGCACGGGAGGATATGGTAGGCCATAAGTCTGTACAGCGGGCTGGTGCTCAGAGTATCATTGTCATCAGTATGGTCTGTGTAAACACTCTTGGCGTAGGTTTTAAGACTGATACCTCCATCAATACCATCTTCTAATGCATCTGTTATGTTATAAACATTCTTAAGGACAGAGTCAGTAACAGCGAACAATGTAAATTTGAACAGACGCTCATCGGGCCAAATCTGTCTCTGCTGTTGTCCATTACCGACATTTTCATTACCGGTTTCATAGTAATACTTTGATTCTCCTGTCATCTCAATGTAAGCTAAAGTAGAATCATATGCAGGTGCAGGATAATCTGGATCCTTGGTTTTTTCAAGTTGAACAGAAAGTCTGGTTTCCTCCAATGCCTTGAGGAAGATTGTAGCCTTAAATGCGTCTTTGGCTTTAATGTTATTGAGCCTTAGATAACCGGGAAGTGTCTCAGTGCTTTGTCTGATAACTTCATCGATAATATGAATTACACCATTAACGGTTGAATCATCAGGTTCTATGATAGTTGATGTCGGTAAAATTTTGTATGCAACTTTTACATTAGATGAATCGTTGGGATCTGGATATTTGTCAAAAACTTCAAATCTAAGATAACGGTTCAACATGTTTGAGAAAGGAAGAGTACGATTCTTGGCATCTCTCAAATCATCAAGGAACATGGTCTCTTTACAAAGGTGAGTTCTCCTTATAGAGTCAATGATTGAATCAGGAAGGCTCTGGACACTGCTAAAGTAAAGCTCTTTTTTTACAGGGTCAGGTTCCTGATTTTTTCTCTCCTCCAAATAGTTTTTTAAAGCTTGATTTGTAGGAGCAAAGAGGGTTCGGTCACCATATGTCTTAAGTTCTCCCCAATAGCTGTCCCCTTTTTTGTTGACATACTTGAGAATCCAGATGAAATCTGAGAAGATTTGTTCTCCAGTTTCCGGATCACGATAATCCTCAAGGAATGTGGCGATGGTTTTACCGTCACTGATGTAGTATGTGCCGGGATGCTGCTCACTCCAAAGGTCTGTACATGAAGATGCAATACCTAACAGAACTGTTGCGACTGCGGCAATCGCTGACTTTCTGATTGATCTTTTGTTGATTTTCATATTGTTTGGTTAATTAATTATTTAGTTATCAGGTTATTAAGTATAACTATCATCTGTTTGGACAAAGGACAGTCCGCACGGATTGCGCAGTTATAGCGCGTAAAGATAATAAGAATTTCAGATATGAAGGTTATTTTATACCTTTTTTTATTAAAAAATGCGTCCGGGCCATGTTTGTAACGGTCCGGACGCATAAGGTCGGTATATTCAGAGGTCTTACCAGTTCATGCGATAGTTGCCGCTCAGGTGGAGCAGTGAGAAGAGGTAGATAAGTCCGTCATAATAGATGTCATAGTAGCCGTCCTCATATGGCTCGTGCTTGAGTGAGAACATATGGCGTATCAGCTCCTCGTTATAATCGCTGCTGCACATGAGGGCTGTGGTGGCCATAGTTCCTACGAAACCTATTGAGTGGCGCAGGTTGCCTCTCCAACGGCCGCCGCCCATGAGGAAGCGGGGAGCGTCACCGTTAAGGGCGAACTGATCGGGGAACTCGGTTATACCGTAGCGGCCCAGGATGGCGTTCTGGAACTTCTTGGCATACTCAGTCTGCCACTCTGCATCCTTGTGGTACCATGTGAAGTCCATTGCAATGTTCATGGGTACGCGCCATGAGTCATAGTGGAACTCGCTGCCGCGGTTGGGAGTACCGTCAAACTGGCTTTGGTCGGGGTTGATACCGGTAACGGGGTCGCAGGCGCGGTGCAGGTATGCACGTGCGCTGTCAGCCAGCTCGCGGTAGATAGCCTCACGGCCGTCCTTGGCTGTCTCGGCCCAGATCTCATAGAAAGCGGGCAGGTGGTATGAAGGATCGGTCCACTCGTTTGAACGGGTATCGGGGCAGAAGTTGATGAGCTTCTTGTCCATGTTGATGATGTTGGTAACACCGCCTGTGCCGTCCTTTGAGAAGAGGTCATTAAGCAGCTCCTGAGCCTCCTTGAGGTAGTCAAACTCCTCATAGCTGCCCCAGCGGCGTGAAGCCAGCAGCAGGTCTGTCACGTAGTAGAGCTCACCGTCACTGGCAGAACCCTGTGAGGTGCGGCGGCCGTCGGTGCGGCATGACCATGCAAACAGACCGTGTGAGGCACCATCCTCATTGTGACGCATAAAGTGCTTTGACCAGCGCCATACCTTATTGAATAATTCAGGCTTGTTCATCTGTACGGCTACCATCATGGCGTATGACTGACCCTCAGTACGGACGTCATTGTTCTTTACGTCTGATATGTAACCCATCTTTACTGTCTTGCCGTCAACCTCAACGTCAACGTCCTTGTAAGCTGCATCCTCACCCTCAAATATGATTGAATAGATCTCATTGATCTTGGCGTCAATCTCAGCCTGGCTGAAGCCTGCTTCCTTGAGATAGTTGCGGTACTTGCCTGTCTCTATGTAGCCTTTCTTGGCCGGTTCAAGTTTCTTTGCTTTTGCTGATGATGCGCAGGCGGCAATGGCCAGGAATGCGCAGAGAGCTGCCATAATAATGGCTTTTGTCTTGTTCTTTCTCATTTTAGTTAATTAATTGGCTATTGTTGTACGTATGATTTCCAGCGCTGGTAGGCCTCATCGTATGCGGGCATATCGGAAGCCTTAGGCTCTATGACGCGGATCTTCTGTAGTGAAGCGAAGGCCTCGTTGTGATCATTGTAGATGTGGGCTCCCATGCCTGCACCCTTGGCAGCACCTATTGAACCGTCTGTGTTGTAAAGCTCAATGGTGGCGCCTGTAACACCGGCCAGGGTGTCACGGAAGATGGGGCTCAGGAACATGTTGGCATTGCCGGCGTGGATCTTGTTCACGGGCATGCCCATATCCTCCATTATCTCTATTCCGTATTTGAATGAGAATACTATACCCTCCTGGGCGGCACGGATCAGATGTGAACGGTTGTTGATGTTGAAGTTCACTCCGTTGAAGCTGCAGCCGCGCTCCTTGTTCTCAAGCACACGTTCTGCGCCGTTACCGAACGGCAGCACTGATACTCCGCCTGAACCTATGGGTGCCTGGGCTGCCAGGTCATTCATCTCAGCATAACCTATGCCCTCAGGTACGATGTTGCGCTTCATCCAGGCATTAAGGATACCTGTGCCATTGATGCAGAGCAGAATACCTAGACGGTTGAATCCGGTCTTGTGGTTTACGTGGGCAAAGGTGTTCACTCTTGACTTGGGGTCATAGCTTATCTCACCGTTCACACCATATACTACACCTGATGTACCTGCGGTGGATGCTATCTCACCAGGCTCGAATACGTTGAGTGAAAGTGCGTTGTTGGGCTGGTCACCGGCACGGTAGGTTACGGGTGTGCCCTCTGCCAGGCACAGTTCCTTAGCAGCAGCTGATGTTAGCTTGCCCTGCTCTGCGAATGTGGGTACAATCTTGGGTATGAATGAGCGCGGTATGCCGTAGTAGTCAAGCAGGAATCCGGCTACATCGCCTGTCTGGAAATCCCAGAACATACCCTCTGAAAGGCCTGATATGGTGGTGGCAATCTCACCGGTAAGACGCATTGCTATATAATCACCGGGGAGCATTATCTTGTCAATCTTGTCAAAAATCTTAGGCTCGTTCTGCTTTACCCAGGCCAGCTTGGAGGCTGTGAAGTTACCTGGAGTGTTGAGCAGGTGGGTAAGACACTGTGAGCGGCCCAGATCCTGGAAAGCGGTCTCACCGATGCCTACTGCGCGGGAGTCACACCATATGATAGCGGGGCGCAGCACTTTCTGATGCTTGTCAACGCACACCAGTCCGTGCATCTGGTAAGAGATACCTATGGCTTTGATATCCTTTACATCAACATTGCTTTGGGAGAGAACAGCTGCTGTGGCCTCTTTCAGGTATGACCACCAGTCTTCAGGGTTCTGCTCAGCCCATCCCGGGTTGACTGCTTTAATGGGTGCTTCACTTTTTGGAGCAAACGCTGTTGCTACACAACTGCCGTTCTGGGCATCTACGAGACTGCACTTCACTGAAGAGCTGCCTATGTCATAACCTAACAGATACATACTTTTTACTTATAATTGATTGTAATTTCCGTCAATTTAAATTAGGGCAAACAAAGGTAGTGAAAAGAACTGAAAAGAACACCATCGGCACGGTTCTTTTTGAGCGCGGACGCTCCGACGCTAACGAGCGGACGTTCCGACAGGAAACGCAGGTGCGAACGTATTCATACAGTCCAAGCGTCCAAGAATACGTCCGTACCTGCGTAAACAGCGGACGCTCCGACCGGAAACCCGTGTGCGAACGTATTATTCTAGCCCAAGCGTGTAGTGTAACGAAAAAATGAGTACTTTTGACACCTATTAATAATTGTCACTATCCAGATTCGCTTATGAAGAAAACTTTGCTTATTGCCTTGGTGACCATGCTTTCACTGTCATGTTCATCACAAAATCATGAACTTAAACTTTGGTACAACACCCCCGCACAACAGTGGACCGATGCCCTCCCGCTCGGTAACGGACGATTGGGTGCCATGGTGTTCGGTACACCGGCCCAGGAACGTATTCAAATCAACGAGGAGACCATTTGGGGCGGAGGTCCTCATAACAATGTAAACTACGCCGCAAAGGATGGACTGGAGCAGATACGCCAAGCCCTTTGGGAAGGACGCCGTTCCGATGCCCAGGCTCTTTGCGACGAGTACATTTCGTCCAAGAGCGCACATGGTATGCCTTATCAGACAGCCGGTTCACTTATGCTTGATTTTGACGGAATCACCGATTTCACCGACTATTACAGGGAGCTGGACATAGACCGCGCCGTAGCCCTGACACGTTTCAAAGCCAATGGTGTGGAGTACACCCGTGAGAGTTTCGTATCGTTCCCCGATCAGGTTATCGTGATGCGCCTTACCGCATCGGCCAAGGGTGCCCTCTCGTTCAAGGCCAGTTACAACCTGCCTTACCGTGATGACCGGATTCTGAGCCGTTCAGCACAGATTGACGGCAAGCAG
>CACYHN010000011.1 GCA_902774275.1 uncultured Bacteroidales bacterium | reverse complement strand
CATAGGAGCCATATGGCCGGGATCCAGGAAGAAACGGTCACGACCCTCAAACTTCATGTTGCGGGGATCATACTCCAGGAACTCGCTGAAAAGCACGTTAATGAAATCAGCGCCACCCATAGCACCACCGGGGTGACCGGACTTGGCCTTCTCGACCATTGATGCAGCCAGAATACGGATATTATCAGCTGCCTTGTTCATCAATTCTTTACTGTTCATTGTAATATATGTTTAGTTTGAATTTGCGCAGTAGCTTGCAAATTTAGCAAAAAAATCGGCAGCAATGAAGCATAAGCCTTTTTTTATAATAAAGG
Source organism: uncultured Bacteroidales bacterium (assembly GCA_902774275.1). Lineage (GTDB taxonomy): Bacteria > Bacteroidota > Bacteroidia > Bacteroidales > Bacteroidaceae > Colenecus. The sequence goes on along the minus strand of CACYHN010000011.1, from coordinate 44,251 downwards.
AGTCTGCAATGCTGCTTTCAAGCCTTTTTTTATTACTTTTGCAAACAACAATCTGAGTATTAACACTAACGAATACTGACCTTAAAATGAAAAAATCAATCATCGTCAGCCTGGCACTTCTTATTCCACTGGCCCTGTGTGCTGAAATCACAAAAAAAGAAGACATCAACAAAGACAACCTCTACAAGTTCAGAGGGAGCATGACCCAATATGAGGATCCCGGAGTAACCTACTCAAAGGCCCCCAAGGGTTTCAAGCCTTTCTATATGAGCCACTACGGACGTCACGGCTCACGCTATCTGCTCAACACACCGCAGTACAATGACCCTTATACAATACTCCAGCAGGCCGATGAAAAAGGCGTACTGACCGATTTCGGCAAGGATGTACTGAGACGTTTGGAGATAATGGCCAAGGATGCCGATGGTCATCTGGGTGACCTCACCATAGTAGGACAGCAGCAGCATCGCGGCATAGCACGCCGTATGGTACGCAACTATCCGGAGATTTTCAACAAGAATACCACCATTGTAGCACGTTCCACCACATCACACCGCGTCATGGCCAGTATGACGGCTGCCATGATGGAGTTCTCAAGCATACTGCCCAAGATGAACATAGACTACAACTGCAGCGATTTTGACCGCGGCTACATGAACTCTGAGGACAGGGCTATCAACAGTGCCAAGAACAGCCGCGAGAGGAACGCTGCCGTCAACGCATTCAACGCCAAGCACAACAACCCTGAGCGTCTTATGTGCGCCCTCTTTACTGACACCACATTCATAACAAGATACCAGAGAACGTCATCATCGGGATCCGTATCGGTTTCTGACCGTTCAGATGACCTCTACACCAAGATTTATGACATCGCTGCCAATATGGGAAGCCACTCATACCTTGGATTTGACCTTGATGACGTATTCACTTTTGACGAGTGGTATGACTGCTGGCTCCAGAACAACCTCTATTGGTTCTCCGTTTCAGGTTATCATGACCTTACCCAGAACATTGTTCCTTACGGCCACGCCACACTGCTTCAAGATTTCCTTGACAAAGCCGATATAGCTTTAGCCAACGGCACGCCTGCCGCCAACCTGCGTTACGGACATGACACTGCGCTCTATCCGCTCCTTTGCCTCATGGAGGTAAACGATTGCGAATTTGCCCCGAAAGACATTGAGGACCTGGCCACAAAGTGGGTAAACTATGACATTGTCCATATGGCCAGCAACCTGCAGCTCATATTCTTCAAAGACAAGAACGGAAAGATCCTGGTCAGGGCTCTGCTTGACGAGAAAGAGGCCAAGCTGCCCACAGAGTGCTACAAGGATGCCAAGGGCAAAGAATATCCCTACTTCTATGAGTGGGATAAATTAGAGAAATACTACCGCGACATCCTTGCCAAATGGGACAAGATCAAGGCTGAACTCACCACAAACAGATAAATGGACAGACTTGCCATAGGAATTGACATAGGTGGTCAATCCTCCAAATGCGGAGTAGTGACAGAAGACGGGACCATACTCTACCAGAGTGTGGTCACGTCACTTATTGACAACTTTGACGAGTACCTCAAGCTACTGGCCGATACGGTAAGGGACATGGTACGTCGTACAGCCGACCGTGGCACTGTGGTGGGAATAGGCATCGGAGCACCGAACGCCAACCGTCTGGACGGAACGATCCGTTATGCCCCGAATCTCAAATGGGCGCGTGACGCCCATGGGAATCCCACGGTGATACATCTGGCAAAACGGCTGAAAGAAGCTACAGGATTGCATGTAAGGATAACCAATGACGCCAATGCGGCGGCACGCGGCGAGCACACATACGGAGTGGCACGCGGCATAAATGATTTCATTATGATTACACTCGGTACAGGTGTAGGCAGCGGAATCATATCACACGGACGTCTGGTTTACGGTCATGACGGTTTTGCCGGCGAGTTGGGGCATGTATGCGTCATTCAGGATGGCCGTCAATGCAACTGCGGTCTGAAAGGTTGCCTTGAGACATACGCAAGTGCCATGGGTGTGGCCCGGACTGCTCGTGAGATATTACAGAACGACTCAAGAGAAAGCCTGTTACGCAACCTTGATCCGGAAAAGATATCGTCAAAGGATATCTATGATGCAGCCGTTCAGGGTGACCAATTGGCAAAAGAGATATTTGCCTTTACCGGCCGGATACTGGGGCGTGCCATGGGTGATTTCGTCAAGTTCAGTTCACCAAAGGCCATAGTGCTGTTTGGCGGCCTTACCAAGTCACGCGAGTTCTTCCATGATGAGATGGTCAAGGCAATGAACGACAACCTGATGCAGATATGGAAGAACAAGATACAGATCCTTTACTCATCACTCAAGGAGTCAGACGCCGCAATTCTGGGAGCAAGTTCAATGGTTTGGTCACCGGAGATAATATGAGAATAGGATTCGACGCCAAACGTCTTTTCAACAACTTTACCGGTCTGGGCAACCACAGCCGCACAACAATTGACATTCTCACAGAATTCTTTCCTGAGAATGAATACCTGCTTTATACCCCTAAAATAAAACACAACTCAGTAACTGATCCTTATACTGATAAAGACCATTGCAGAACCATACTGCCGGATGGAGTGATAAAGGGCGGATTATGGAGGACCTTCCGTCTTGCCGATATTGCACGGAAAGACTCCATTGACATCTTCCACGGTCTCTCAAATGAACTGCCTACTGGCCTTGATATTCCATCGGTAGTAACCATACACGATGTGGCATTCAAGACCTTTCCCGATATGTACCATGCCGCAGACCGGTTCACATACAATCTCAAGTGGCGATATGCCTGCCGCAAGGCTGACAGGATAATAGCCATAAGTGAATGCACCAAACAGGACATCATACGTTTCTATGATGTTGATGCAGACAGAATTGATGTTGTATATCAGCCTGTCAACCGCCTGTTCTATACCGATTACAAAGGAGTGTGTCCTGACAGCCTTGCATCATACGTTGACGGCAAGCCGTACATACTGTACGTAGGTTCCATCAACTCACGCAAGAATCTGTTAGGAGCCATAAAGGCACTGGAACTTTTACCGCGTGACCTGCAGATACCTATTGTGGTTATAGGCGACGGCAGAGAATACAAACAGAAAGTGCAGAACTATATTGCAGAACACTCACTTCAGGATATGGTCATTTTCTCTCCTGAGAAAGTAGGCCTTGAAGGATTGCGATACCTATACCGTAATGCACAGATGCTCATCTATCCGTCATTCTATGAGGGTTTCGGGCTGCCTGTGGTTGAAGCCCTGCTTTCAGGATGTCCTGTAGTAACAAGTAACGTATCCTCACTGCCCGAGGCGGCCGGTCCCCACTCCCTTCTGGTTAATCCCAGCAACATTCAGGATATATCCGACAAGATGAGCAGGATTCTCACTGAAAGCACCTTGCGTTCAGAAATCATAGCTAAAGGATATGAGTTTGCCAAGCAACAGTTCAGTCCTGATGTCCTGGCGGCAAAGCTTATGAGTATCTACAAAAAGGTTCTGTAACACAAACATAAAAAAGGGCAACACAAATAGTGATGCCCTTTTTTTATCCTATTGTCTGAATATTATTCTGCTTCCGGCAGATCCTCAATCTCGATAGGTGAGTCAAACGTGGTAGTTGATGACTCAGGATTGATTATCTGATTCTCTATAGCCTCACCTTCCAACACTGAACCTACGTTAATAGCCTTTGGCTTGGCAACGTAAGCAGTTATTATGCTGAGTATGGCAATACAGGCAATCAGAGTCCAGGTTGTCTTCTCAAGAATATCAGTAGTCTTGCGTACGCCCATAATCTGGTTTGATGAAGCAAAGCCAGCTGCCAGGCCACCGCCTTTTGAGTTCTGGATGGTAACTACAAAGCACAGGAACAGTGCCAGTATCACGATAATAATGAGTAAAACCTTAAACATTTTCTATTAATTTTTTTGATTTATCCTAACTAAAATATCCAAATACCGGATTTGGTCCGCAAAGTAAATGCTTTTATTCGGAAAATTCAAATAAAGAGACCGAATAATTTCCAAAGCCTTATCATATCTATGCTGTTTTAGGTAGATACGCGCCAATGTCTCGGTAAAGTACGAATCATCAAGCTGTTCCGCCTCTTCCTCACGAGTATCGGAATAATCACTATCCTGCGTATCACATTCCCCCTTCTGAAACTCCAGATTGAACGACGGTCTTTCATGATCCGTAGCCAGGAAGGCATCCAAAAGCTGCTCGGTTTTGGATCGGATGGCGCTCTCTGCACCTGTCTCTGATTTATCGGGGATACTCAGATAATCAGATACATAGTCCATCGGAACGGCACCAAGCACTTGGTCATGGACTGAGCAATCCTCCTTATCCTCCAGAAAGGAATCAAGCAGGAACATCAGGCGTTCATCCTTACCCTCTCCCATTACCAGTTGGCTACGGTTGCATTAAACACCTGGTCAACGATATCATCAATCATCTGCTGTACAAGTTCTTCCTGAACGGCTGAGAGCTGTTGCGACGAGTCATATTCACGATTGGCAGTGAATGTCTTGTCAAAGTCATCATTGTGTTGCTTGTTATTTGTAAACTTGACTTTGACTGTAATCTTAAGCTGGACCATTGATGAATAACCATCGGCAGAGATTGACTTGTTAGTCTGGTCATAAGATGTTATCTCACCCGACAGTACCAGATCACCGTCACGTTTTACCTGACGTAACTTTGTCTGGCTATTATATCTATCACTCAGAGTGTTATTGAACATGGGAGCCATGGGCGCCCACTGATATGCCGCACGGTTTGAAAACGTCTCAATAGTGATAGTCTTGATGGTATTATAGTCAATTGACGCACCGTTCAACTTGTATGACACCGTACATCCGCACACCATAACAAGTGACAGCAATGCCAAAAGGACTGATTTGAGTATGCTGTTTTTCATTCCAGATTATATTCTTTGATTTTACGGTATAGTGTACGCTCTGAGATATTCAGGTCTGCAGCAGCGCCACGGCGCTTACCTCCATGTTTGGCCAGGGCACGTTTGATCATGTCCTTCTCAACCTCATCAAGCGAGAGGGTCTCCTCAACATAGACCTCAGTATCCTGTATGTCATCATCAGGCTGAGTGCTCTTCTTGGAGCCTGAAGGTATGTTCTGGACCGTAGTTAAGCCGTCATCAGGCGTAATTATTGAAACCGGCTGCTGAACAGGCTGCTGTCCTTGTGACAGGCTGCTTACCTGGGCCTTAAGGTCAGTTACGTCACGACGCAAATCAAAAAGCACCTTGTAGAGTATCTCACGCTCATTTTCAAAAGAGTTTTCCTGACGCTGTCCTCCAGTGAGCATAGGAAGCATTGAGGTACGGCGGTCAGGCAGATACTCCTGCAGCATATCCGCAGTGATGACACGCTGCGGTGCCATGATTGAAATCTGCTCGGTGATATTCTTGAGCTGACGCACATTGCCGGGCCAGTGATAGGTCATGAGCATCTGCTTGGCATCCTCAGAGAGCTGCACTGCAGGCATGCGGTATTTCTCGGCGCAATCGGCTGCAAACTTGCGGAACAACAGCAGCACATCGGCCCCACGTTCACGCAGTGGCGGCACCTTGATGGGAATGGTACTCAAACGGTAGAAGAGATCCTCACGGAAACGGCCCTGCTCTATCGCCTTAAGCAGATCGACATTGGTTGCCGCTACTATGCGGACATTGGTCTTCTCAACGGTGCTGGAGCCCACGCGGATGAATTCGCCTGACTCAAGTACACGGAGCAGGCGAGCCTGGGTGGCAAGCGGCAGTTCAGCCACCTCATCCAGGAATATGGTTCCGCCATCAGCCTCTCCGAAATAGCCCTTGCGGTCACTGATAGCATTGGTAAATGCGCCCTTGATATGTCCGAACAGCTCTGAGTCAATGGTGCCCTCCGGTATTGCGCCGCAGTTTACAGCCAGATACTTCTTGGTCTTGCGCAGGCTGTTCTCATGTATAATGCGTGGAAAAACATCCTTTCCGGCACCGCTCTCACCTGTTATCAGAACCGTCAGATCCGTAGGTGCCACCTGTATGGCTACATCTATGGCTCGGTTCATTTCAGGGGAGTTTCCGATAATCCGGAACCTCTGCTTCATTCTCTGTATCTCTTCCAGATTCATGCTTCAATAATATAGTGTGACAAAAATACACACTTTATCTCTTTATACGGAATTTTTGGCAGATTATTTCTTTAATGAACACCGCCGGACATTCGTTTTTGGGACGCAACGTTCCGGGCTACTGCGCGCTCCCTCCAAGGCCTAAACATCGATCGCCTCCTTTTTAGCCACCTACGGTGTCTAACGGTCGTTAAACGTTACGATGTTCTTAACGGCCTTTCCGGGGCGCTCCGCTTACGCCCTGCACTGATGGTCCCAAAAACGGATGTCCGGCTACTGCAAGGGGAAACCTTATCAGAATTTGTAGCGGAGGCCTAGCATCAGCACGCCTTGTTCACCGAATCCGCCTTCGGCAAATCCGCGCAAGCTTTTACCTACTTCAATACCTATAAGGGAGACTTGCCAATTAAAATGAAAATCCGTTTTATCTGTGTTATACTCTGCTCTATCTCCATCAAACTCCCTGATTTCTCTACGCATAGTGACACCGGCACCCAATTTTGAATAGAGACCTACTACATTACCACGCAACCAGTCAAGCTTAACGGCAGGCAAAACAGTAAAATAGTAATTGGATTTTTTTCCTACTTTTTCATCACTCTTGTATGCGTCCTGGGTCAACTGGCCATAGGTTGTTATAGCACCTACACCCAACCAAGGTTTAACGTGATAGAAATACTCCAGGCCTATAGGACCAAAGAAAGTATCATCCTTATAGTTTTCACCAAAAATAGCTCCTAAGACATTTTCAAATATGTTAAGCCAATCGGAATTTGACAGAGAGCCGTATGAAACAGCAATCTCATGCTTTGAATCACGAGAATCACTCTGTGCACTTACATTTGTTACAGTCAACATTGCAACTGTAGCCAACAAAAAAAACTTTTTCATGCCGAATATGTTGTTTAAAAATAATTGAATGTCCTTTTGGGGTACAAAAATACAGTATTTTCATAAAATAACCTACCTTTGACCTTCAGTATGAATTACGGTATATACAGGGAATTGATCAAGGCAGCCAAGCCGCTGTTTGAGGAGGATGACTGGCGCAGGCTCAAGGGGTTGCTCCGCGAAGGCATTGAAAAGGGCGCCTACGGAACGGATTCTCACGGGATTCCCATGCTGGAGCGGTGCATCAGGACCGGTATTGTCATCATAGAAAAAACGGGACTTAAAAAGGCATCACTCCTGACAGCGCTGTTTGACCCCATGGTACAGCAGGGCCTTATTGCTCCGGAGCAGTTCCAAGAGCAGTTTGGCCAGGATGCGGCGCAGCTTATCCAAGGCATGTGCCGCGTAAAGGACCTCTATTCCAAGCATGATTCCATAGCCGATGAGAACTTCCGCAAACTGCTGGTTTCATTTGCCGAGGACGTTCGCGTAATAATCTGCCTTATTGCCGACCGCTACGTACTCATGCAGATGCTGGCAAACACGGCCGATACAGACTACCGCCTGCACGTAACCGAGGAGTGCCGCCTGCTTTATATCCCCATGGCGCACCGTTTGGGTCTTTACGCCATAAAGAGTGAGATGGAGGACATGGTGGTCAAGTATGAGCACCGTGACATTTATGATGATATAGCACGCCAGCTCAACGAGACCAAACGTGCCCGCGAGGCTTACATAAAGTCATTCATTGAGCCTGTCAAACAGCGTCTGGAGGAGGCCGGGCTTAAGTTCACCATAAAGGGCCGCACCAAATCCATATCCAGCATATGGAATAAGATGAAGGCCCAGAACACCACTCTGGACCATATCTATGACCTGTTTGCCATCAGAATCATTCTGGATTCACCGGCCGATAAGGAAAAGGCCCAATGCTGGCAGGTATATAGTATCGTAACCGATATGTATCAGCCCAACCCCAAGCGACTGCGTGACTGGCTGAGCGTACCCAAGAGCAATGGTTACGAGTCATTGCACATCACTGTAAACGGTCCCGAGAACCGCTGGGTGGAGATACAGATACGTACACGCCGAATGGATGACATCGCGGAACGCGGTCTGGCAGCCCACTGGTCATACAAGGGCATTAAGAGTGAGGGTGCTGCTGACAATATCATGGCTGGCATACGTGAGATTCTGGAGCACAATTCCAGTCCTGATGAGATGCGCAAGGACTTTGTGCTGGATATGTATCAGGAGGAGATATTCGTATTCACTCCTAACGGTGAGGTACGTCAGCTGCCCAAGGGCGCAACGGTTTTGGACTTTGCATTCTCCATTCACAGCAAGCTGGGTCTTACCTGCGTAGGTGCACGTGTAGGAGGCCGCAACGTGCGTATAAGCCACAAGCTGCAAAGCGGTGATACCGTGGAGGTGCTTACATCGTCCACCCAAACGCCCAAGCAGGACTGGCTCAACATAGCTGTTACATCACGTGCCCGCATGCGCATACGCCAGGGCATAAACGAGATACGCAACCGTGAGGCACAGGCAGGCAAGGAGTTCCTTCAACGCCGTTTCAAGAACCGCAAGATAGATATATCGGAAAGCGACATGTCACGTCTCATTGTCCGCATGGGCTACAAGGGTCAGACCCCGTTCTTCCATGCCCTTATGGAGGATGACATTACGGTCGATGACGTGCTGAAAGTATATGAGGAGATGCACTCCCAGTCAGAACAGGAGGTGCATCATGCTGAGGATTTTGACATAGAGAAAACCTTTACGGATCCTGAAAGGAAAGCCGCCCAGGATACTGACGTACTGGTTATAGGTGATAACCTTACCGGCATTGAATTCAAGATGGCCGGATGCTGCCACCCCATTTACGGAGATGATGTAACCGGATTCGTAAGCATCAACGGCGGCATAAGGATTCACCGCAGTTCATGCCCCAACCTACTACGTATGAGGGAGCGCTACCCGTACCGCATTGTACGCGCCCGCTGGTCAGGCAAGAGCGGCAGCCAGTACAGCATAACACTCAATGTTATAGGGCAGGATGACATAGGCATAATATCAAACATATCATCCGTAATAAACAAGGAACCCGATACCCTGATGCGTTCCATAAACATTGACTCAAACGGTGGTCTGTTCCAGGGACGGCTTACGGTACTGGTTAGTGACCTGTCATCACTGGACAGACTGGTCAAGAAACTTAAGCAGATTAAGGGAGTTAGGGAAATTGAGAGGATAAATTGAGAATTGAGAATTGAAAATTGAATAATTGAAATAATGCTATTAATATGAGAACTAAAGTCTTTTCAGTACTGCTGATTGCAGCCGCAATGCTCGGTTCCTGCAAGAGTAACCAGCAGGTGGGTGTTATTACCAAGCCCACAAGTGCCTCAACCAATCTTGAAGGTCATGAGTATCCAAAGATCAATCCTGACCTGAGTGCTATTTTCCGCAATGATTTTCCTGAGGCCAAGACCGTAACCGTCAATGTGGGCGGCAAGAACTACCCCATGACCAAGGGTGAGGACGGCATTTGGGAAGTTACTACCGATCCTCTGGTGGTGGGTTTCCACTACTACACCATGAATGTTGACGGCAAGCGTGTATCGGACCCCAACAGTAAGGAATTTTACGGTTCTAACTTCTGGCAGAGCGGAATTGATGTTCCTGAGGCCGGAGTGGACTACTATCTGGAAAAGAAAGTTCCGCACGGCGAGATAGAGATTGTAAAATATCACTCTGACCTGACCAATGCCGAGCGTACCACATGGGTATATCTGCCACCTCAGTACAAGAAGGAGCAGAACCGCCGTTTCCCGGTGCTCTACCTGTTCCACGGAGCCGGTGAGGATGAGACCGGATGGGGCACCCAGGGTAAGCTGGGCAACATCATGGACAACCTGATTGCTGCCAAGGAGGCTGAGCCCATGATTATCGTAATGGAGCATGCCGTTGCTAATGACCCCAACGCCACCGGACGCCAGAACATGTTTGAGTTCTCTTTCTTTGAAAAAGTGATGGTTCAGGAGGTGGTTCCATATTTTGATGCCCATTACCGCACTCTCACCGACCGTGACAACCGCGCCATATGCGGCCTTTCACTGGGCGGATTCCAGTCATATTACATCGGCCTTAACCATCCCGAACTGTTTGGATGGATTGGCGGATTCAGCGGCTCGGGCCGTGGTCCCAATGACCGCCGTGATGCTGAGATGTATCCCAAGTCAATCAATGACCAGTATCACCTTCTGTACATAAGCATTGGCACCGATGAGCCAGCACAGATGTACAAGGGTATTCATGACCTCCATATTGCTCTTGACGAGCTGGGAATCAACCATATCTACTACGAGTCTCCCGGCACCGGCCACGAATGGCTCACCTGGCGCCGCTCCCTGCATCAGTTTGCTCCGATGCTCTTTAAAAAGTAATGTCTGATAAAGAGGAGATAGTCTGGTCCGGTGTGCAATCCATACCGGACCAACTTTTTCCACGCAGCCAGACGGTCTGGCAACCAACTCTTTGAGCCGGCAGAATATCCTTATCGGGGCTGTCACCTATCATGATGGTTTCTTGCAGTTCCAGGCCTAGAGCGTGGACTCCAAGGCGGAAGATTTCAGGATCGGGTTTGCGGATTCCCACTACGGCCGATTCAATTACGTCTTTGAACAGATGGCTCAGGCCGAACTCATCAAGGACTGAGTGCATATTGCCGTAGAAATTGGTTACCAATACCAGAGGATACTTTCTGCTCAGTTTTTCAAGAACAGGCTTGGAGACGGTGGAAATATGCCGTACCACCTTATTGTAACAGTAATCCAATACCGTATCCTGCTTAGTAAACATCAGACCCTTTGATTGCATATACTCTGTCTGTAACGCTATCTTGGTCTGGAGTGTCTTGCAGAATGAGTAATCAGGGGCAATGATGGGATTGGTGCCTAAGGCGCGCTCCGTATGGACGTATGCTTCACGCAGCAAGGGCTCAGGAATACCAGCCACAAGGGCGTATGCCTCACTGAAAGCATCGAGCCAGTGAATGCCATCGGAATCAATTGTTCCGCCAAAGTCTATGAGTATACCCTTAATCATGTTTACGGCCGGTTTTCATTATTATAATGCCTATCAAAGTCCACACCATCTGACGTAAACGGGCCACCAAAGCAGTGTAGAGCCCGTAAGCGCCTGGCACCTGTACTCCACCTGCAGCCAGAGCCATACCACCCTCATAGCCACCCATCTGCATAGGTGAGAAGAATATCAGGTTACTGAAGAGTGATGAGAACGCCATGACCAGTATGCTGTCCCAGAATGTGAACCCGGGCATAAACAGCCCTATAAGCAGCCAGTACTCCAAGCAAGATACCACGCGTGCCGCATACTCAAGCAGCAGCGACCACCAGAACGGAGCACGGCGCTCACCATGCAGGAAGGCTATCTGGCTATCTACCTCCTCAAGGTCAGAGCGATGCCTCTCCATATAACCTATAGCCCACTTCCTGACCAACGGGATACGGCTCAGCAGCCCGAAAACCTTGACCACAAAACCCTTGCGATAACCCAATGAGAACAGCCAGAGCACTGCGACAAAGACTACGGTCAGAATGCCCAGCATTATGCTCATCCACACATCAAGTCCATAAGCGCCACCAACCGTAAAATGCAGCATGACATAAAGCGCCACCGCCGACAGCCAAAAGCAGAAATGTGAGCAGATATGCATCATGGAGTATAGAATAACAGCCGATGTCGCCTTCCTGCCACCCACATAATCTGACAACTCCAGAATGCGGTACGGTTCTCCGCCCATAAGCCCCAGTGGAGTGACATAGTTGAGCGCATAACCCGATACAGTAAGCTGGAAGACCTTGAAAAACGGCACTCTCCTGCCCGTTCCGTCATTGATAATGAGTCCGAATGAGCAGGCGTTCATTAAGTAAATAAGGCCCCATAGAACAACTATTGCAGGAAACCATATTCCAGCCTGTGACAGCACCTCCCTGACATGCGTCCAATCCGCATCAAAAGTGAGGAGCATCAGCACCACGGCAGCTACTCCGCAAATGAAGAATATGTTATGCCAGCGTTTCTTCATACCTAATTCATCATATCCCTGCAAACCCTTTCATGTGCAGCCCTCATGCCATAGAATATGATATTCATAACCGTAATCTCAAAGATAAAATATATCCAAGGCTGTCCTATGAGCAAAGTGACATAAAGCACTATGGCGCGGGTATTGAAGGTTGATATATTGGTCCATTTCAACAAATGGTATGTACGGCCACAGAATTCCTTACCAAGTTCTATGGGAATATCATTACCGTATCTTTTACGGACAGAGGCCAGAAAACTTTGAAAACAGGGGGTCATACGCTCCTGGCTGCGGGTGTAATTCTGATAGAAAAAGAGCCATATCTTCCAGAACCAGCCGTTACGCCATGGAGTGGCACTCTGTTGCTCTGCAAGTTCCCTACTGTCATTCAGTTCCGAATGGTCACCATGAAACAACAGGTAAATGTTACGGTAATAATCAGCAAGTCCTGCCTGACGTGTATGAAAAGCGCCCCCTGATATAAGCATGAGAACAAAAATCCACACCCCCCAGCATCGGCCTTCAACAAAAGGCATAGGTTCATTGTAAAGTCTGAAGGCTATTGAAAAGTATATTGACGCAAACCACAAATCACCGGCGAAACCATCAAGCAGTCGGCCCCACAGGGTTTTCTTGCCGGTCATACGGGCCAACTGCCCATCGGCACTGTCCAGGAAATTGGCAAGCATAAGCATTATTATGCCCAGTATGGTCCAGTCCATAGTAGTATGCCACCAGCAGAATCCGGCAAACACGCCTAAAAAGATGGATATTATGGTTACGACATTAGGATGAATGCCCAAAGCGCCAAAGAACCTGGCAAGCACATATCCGATTGGTCTTGTAAACCAGATGTCAAGCCACTCCTCAGTATCCTTTGACTTGAAAGTGGCAGCAACTTTTCCTCTTTTATTATCTGTCATAGGTTCTTGCTCATTATTAACGAAGCTATCTTCTGCGCAGCCCCTACGATACATGAACGGAAACTTGGCCAGTCATTGAAATCAACAACAGTAATTGCACCGTCATCCCCAACTACGGCATCGCCGCCATAAATATCTACTCCCAATATTTCCGATATACGCTCAGTCACAGCGGTCAAAGCCTGAATATCTACACTGGCACAGTCTGGCTGGTCATTATAACGTTCCAGACCAAACTTTCCGTCAACAGGAGAAGCGGCATAACAATCTGTCAGACCCATGCCTCTTACGCCATAGAACTTGACGAGCCATCCTTTGACATGTGCCTGCAGTACACATTCTTTCAATCCGCGCCCGGCAAAACCGCGCATATCAACCGCACTTTGGGCTGCATTCTCAATATATTGAACATCATCCTGCTCCACAGCATGGCTATCAGCCCGTTTAATCCAGCAGGGATAAATATGCCATCCATCAGGCACTCCTGCCGTAGAACATATTATACTCTCCGGTATTAACCCTGTCCCCTGCAAAAGATCTGTCTGAGCCGCACGGCCACAGTTCCTTACAGCCTGAACGGTATTGGTTACTGGAATATGGGCCCCATCAAGAACAGAAAGCGCCTCACGGCTCCTTGCCATCTGGAATATGCCGTCTACATCTGCCGGTATACCGTTACTGACCAGTTCCTGCTCAGTCATACAGATTACCTCATGTCCATGACGCTCCAGCTCCGCCGCCACTGCACGGAACACGGCTGCATCACCCGATACTCGCCCCGGTGAATACAATTCCGCACGGCTTACTCCAAGATACTTCATAGAATTGATGCTATCTGTTGAGCCTTTGCCACATCACTTATGTGATCCACATCCACCACCTGCCCCATGTCAAAAGCCTTGAGTCTGAGGCCTGATTTAAGGAGTTGGCGCTGGAAATAACGCATCCTGTCCTGTCCGCTCTCCAAACACTCCTTAAGTAAATCAAAAGCCGATGTTTTCAGCGCATAGATACCGGCTGACACAAAACGGGAAACGCCCATTTCATCGAGGAATCCTTGTATCATCATCTCTCCATCAACATCCACATAAAGAGGTTTCTCATCATCTATAAATGAGGTCACGCCCATCATTCCGTCATAAGGGGTACGGGCAAACTCATCCATCATGGCGCGGAAACGGCTTTCAGAAAAGACGGTATCAACGGTTGTAACGCAAAACCGGTCATTACCCAGATACGGAGCAAGCTCCATGAGGCTATGCATGGGAGACGGCGTACTTTTGACCGTGAGGTCTATGGGAAGCTCACGGGAGAGACACGTCACGAAATCTACTGTTTCACGATTATCGGCATTCACTATGACGGCTATCCTGTCAGCCCCGCAACGCATCATGATACGTGCCAGGCGTTCAATCATGGGAACACCGTTTACAGACACCAGCGGTTTAGGCTGTCCGTACCCTTCTGCTACCAGACGGTTTCCCTTGCCTGCCGATATGATGCCGAAACGCATAATCCTTTTGGGGAGGATTTTACTCCTTACCCGTGTCTAAATGCTTAAGCTTGTCGCTGTCATCGCGACGGTCAAAGAAGAGCTTGCCAAGCGGATTGGCACTGATCTCCTCCTCCTTGCAACGTGAACGGTAGATGTCAATTGCAGCATATATTGCCTGACGCATTGACTCCTCACTGGCCAGTCCCTGCCCGGCGATATCATATGCCGTACCATGGTCCGGCGATGTGCGTACAACCGGCAGACCGGCCGTAAAGTTCACTCCACCATCCATATCTAGTGCCTTGAGCGGAATAAGCCCCTGATCATGATACATGGCCAGCACAGCGTCAAACTTGCGGTACTCACCGCTGCCAAAGAAGCCATCGGCAGAGAACGGACCAAAGCACTGTACCTTGTCAGCAGCCATCTCATCAATGGCGGGTTTGATTATCTCATTCTCCTCCTTACCGATAAGGCCGTCATCGCTGGCATGAGGGTTCAATGCGAGCACAGCTATACGCGGAATCTCTATACCAAAGTCTATCTTGAGCGACTTGTTGAGTATTCTCAGTTTTTCCTTAATGAGATCCTTGCTGAGCAGTGAAGCCACCTTGGAGATAGGCTCATGCACAGTGGCAAGCGCCACTCTCATGGAACTGTTCATAAGGATCATAAGTGCCTTGTTGCCATCACCGAGTTCTGACTCTATATACTCAGTGTGTCCCGGAAAATGGAATGCATCAGAATGGATTGTCTTCTTGTTGATAGGTGCTGTAACCAGTACGTCAATCTTACCCTCACGGTACTCCTTGACTGCACGTTCCAAAGCCTGGAATGCAGCCTGGCCGCTCTCTTCAGTAGGCAGGCCAAAGTCCACCTTGACATCCTCCTTATTGCAGTTGACCACATTCAGACGGTCCGGCTGTGCATCGGAAGCTGAATCCACCACATTGAAATTGGTTGGTGAATCTATGGTCTTGCGGTGATATGTCATCACCTTGGGTGATCCATAGACTACAGGAGTACAGAACTCAAACATAGTGGGATCTGAGAATGTCTTAAGGATCACCTCATATCCTATTCCGTTCACATCACCCTGGGTGATGCCTACTATCAATCTTTCACTCATTATATTATCTCTGTTTTATTCGTCGGGTACAATAATTATCTCATCCAGATCATAGCTGAATCTGGCCAGATCAAGTTCATCAGGGAGGCGTAATGTGTACAGGGCTGCCTCAAGTTTCTTGAGGACATTGCGCTTAGGCTGGTTTGGATAATAGACGAATGCCTCTGCCACAATCACCCGCTGGTATTTCTCATCAACACGGCTTACTGATACGAACGGGCCGCCCATATCGTAATCCTTGACGTTCCAGAGCCCGCGTACCACCTGGGCATACTCGCCGTGTACCTCCTCATCGGATACGAATATATACGGCATTGAGGTCATCATGTACTGGCCTTCACGCGGACCGGGTATATTGGCCTTCATCACTGAATCACGCTTTTTTACAAAATACTCCTCTGTGAATGTATTCAAATCACGGTATGGGAATGAATATATTACGATATTCAGGTCCTGCTCCACCCTTCTTACGAATTGCTCGCTGTGCAACCACAGGAAGTTCTTTCCTTTGGTAATCTTGGTCAACTCTGTCGGTGCCCAGAAATCACATCCGAACATTTTCCTGACTTCATCCTGAATATACGGCTGATGGTCTTCCTCCAGGAGTTCACACGCACGGTTCAGTTCCGCCTTATTGAAGAAATCAATGATGACGTTCCTGTTATCAGTCACATAATCCTTGAACTTGGAGGCACTGGGAGCCTGAATAGTCATTATGATCTGAGGTGCGGCATACACATCCCTTGAGAACTTGAACTTACACTTGCTGTATGTGGCGGGATCTATCTTGATGACGATGACGTTACGGCACATCCGCAAGGTCTTGGAGAAATTGTTCTGAGTTATCTTAACCACCTTGAAACTGGGCTCGGACTGGGCAACGCCAAACACGTCATCAGTAAGAACTGCATAGAGGGAATCTACCACACCGTTGCGGAAATCATCCTCTGCGGCCACTAAAAGAATCTCATAAGGAGAACCGGACGATGTAGGTGTGAGAATGGATTTCTTTTTCTTTCTGCCTTTTGTCTTTATATCCTTGTTCTTCTTTGATTTCTTGGCTTTTCCGGACTTTGAAGAGGCGGCAGCCTCTGTCTTGGCACCTTCCTGGCCATTTTCACCACTTTGTGCCTTATTACCGCATGCAATCATGACCATAAAAGCAAGCAGCATCATGCAAACTTTCAGAATATTCTTTTTCATACCGTAAGGATTTAACTGTTTTCATTTTTAGCCGTACTCAACATTCCGCAGGCAGCCCAGATGTCTTCACCCCGCGATGCACGTATCGTGGCAAAAACGCCATGAGCGGTAAGCCAATCACGGAACTCAGTCATACGCTCCTCTGATACCGGACGCAAGGGACTGTCAGGTATGGCGTGGAAACGTATCAGGTTTACACGGCAACTAAGGCCGTTCAATGTCTTGACCAGTTGACGGGCATCATCAGAAGAGTCATTGACACCGTCAAACATGGTATATTCAAATGAGAGACGACGCTGATGACTGAAATCATACCGGCGCAACACCTCAAGCATCTCAGTCATGGAGAATGCTTTCTCAGCCGGAATGAGTTCACGGCGTTTCTCTGGCGTGGGAGCATGCAGACTGACCGCAATGTGGCACTCACAACCCTCAATAAGCTGTTTGAGTTCACGGCGCAGGCCCACTGTTGATATTGTGATGCGTTTGGGACTCCAGCCGAATCCCCAGGGTGCAGTGAGTATCTCCTGAACGGCCAGCACGTTCTCCAGATTATCAAGCGGCTCACCCATGCCCATAAACACCACATTGGTCAGGTTCTCCTTACCTGGCAGTGAGAGTATCTGGTTCAGTATCTCACCTGCAGTAAGACTTGCCGTATAGTGCTGACGACCTGTCATGCAGAACACACAGCCCATCTTGCAACCTACCTGGCTTGAGATGCACAGAGTGGCGCGGTCACCGTCGGGAATATAGACAGCCTCCACATAATGGCCGTTCTGTACCGGAAAGAGATATTTAACCGTACCGTCTGTTGACGCAGCCTTGTGAGAAGGCTCAGCCAGCCCTACCTCATACTTCTCTGCCAGCTTTGCCCTGTGCTTGAGTGACAGATTGGTCATCTCATCTATTGACCTGACCTGCTTGACATAAAGCCAGTCTGCCATCTGCTTGGCTGTGAACAACGGCATGCCGTTCTCCACTACTACCTGCTGCAGCTGTGACAGAGTCATTCCTATGAGATTCTTGAGGGCCATTGTAGTCTCTTTTATCCTTAAACGTAAACTTGCCTATAATACGTCAAAATAATATGCAAAGTTACGAAATTTATTCCTTATCTTCGCTGAATATGATACAGACTATTGATTTACCACAATACGGCAGCTCAACCGCATATGTCAGGGAGATCCTGAATGCCTGCCGCGGCCAATATATCCTGCTTAACATAAGTGGCAGGGAAGTGACAATAACCCCTGAGGCTACAGACCGCATGAAAGAGTGCGCAGATTCATCAGGCGCCGGAATGGTCTTCTCAGATTACCTCAAGGCCATGGGGGCCGATGCAATCGTTCCCGCACCCCTCATTGACATACAGAAGGGCAGTCTTAGGGATGATTTTGACTTTGGAGCCCTGGTTCTGATCACACCGGCAGGCATAGACGCTTATCTGGCTTCAGGCGGCGCAGAGTTCAAGACCGCGGGATTCTACCAGATGCGTCTGGCCATCCAGCGCGCCCTCCCCATAGTTCGTGTCTCACAGCCTCTCTACACCATTGCAGAGACTGATTTCCGCACATCGGGACAGAAGCAGTTTGATTACGTGAACCCGCGCAACCGTGACGTCCAGATTGAGATGGAGGCGGTTTGCACGGAGCATCTCAAACATATAGACGGCTATCTGAAACCCGGATTCGGCAAGAAAGTGGAATCCAACGACGGTGATTTCCCGGTTGAGGCATCGGTCATAATTCCCGTGAGGAACCGTGCCCGTACCATAGCCGATGCCGTCAAGTCCGCCCTCAGCCAGCAGTTGGACAGCACATTCAATGTAATTGTTATTGACAACTACTCCACTGACGGCACCACAGAGATACTGAACAAACTGGCTCTTGATGATTCACGTCTGGTACATATCATACCTGAGCGCACAGACCTGGGCATTGGCGGATGCTGGAACCTGGCCATCAATGACACCCATTGCGGCCGATACGCAGTACAGTTGGACAGTGATGACCTGTACAGCGGACCAGACACCTTGCAGAAAGTGGTTGACAAGTTCCGTGAGGGAGGTTATGCCATGGTGATAGGCAGTTACCGCATGTGCAACTTCAACCTTGAAACCCTGCCCCCCGGAATCATCGACCATAAGGAGTGGACTGATGAGAACGGCCCCAACAACGCACTGCGCATAAACGGACTGGGCGCTCCGCGTGCATTCTACACACCTGTGGTACGGCAGATAGGTTTCCCCAACGTGAGTTACGGTGAGGATTATGCCGTAGCCATACGCATAACCGGTGAGTACCGTCTGGGCCGTATCTTTGATGAGCTCTACCTATGCCGCCGCTGGGAGGGCAACAGTGACGCTGCCCTTAGCGCAGAAAAAGTTAACGCCAACAACCTTTACAAAGACTCTCTCCGCACCGCTGAGTTGGAGAGAAGAATCAAGAACAACAGCCTTTAACTGATGGATAACTTTTTCAAGCATCTGGATATCTGCCTGGAACAGCAACTCAACGTATGGCCTGCGGCACGTGAGGCATTCAGCAACCTGGAGCAGGTACAGACACGTGTACTCTCATCATCGGGACTTGCACTCCAGCACAACCCTGCACGCATAATTTCAACCACAGCTAAGGTTCAACCGGCAGAGACTACCGTACGCCCCTGTTTCCTTTGCAGTGAAAACCGTCCTCAAGAGCAGATTGCCTTTGACGCCGGTGACGGATTTGACCTCTTGCTCAACCCCTATCCTATACTCAGGGAGCATTTCTGTGTGGTGAGCCGAGAGCACCGCAAGCAGGCATTCAAAGATTGCTATGAGAAGATGCTTCAGATTGCCTCTGAGCTTGAGCCTGGTTACATGATATTCTACAACGGGCCACGCAGCGGAGCATCGGCCCCGGACCATCTGCACATGCAGATAGGGCGTTCTGAAGGCATTCCGTTGGTGGACAAACTGCGTGAGAACGAGCCGTCAGCAAAAGACGAGCCTGTAACTATCCAGCCCTTCGGATTCCCGGTTATAGTAATCAAAGGTTCTGATCCCTCCAAGCTGTGGGATTACGTGAACGGCATGACTATTTATGACGGAGATTATGAACCGCGCATGAACGTGCTCTCATTCAACCGTAACGGTCAGGTGATAACCGCCATCATACCACGCAGTAAGCACCGCCCTGACTGCTATTATGCCGATGAAATGGGCAAAATTATGGTCAGCCCAGGTGCAGTTGATATGTTCGGACTGGTAATCACTCCGCGCAAAGAGGATTTTGACAGTCTCACAGAGCGCCAGGTGCTTGACATATATCGTCAGGTTACCCCGCAACAGCCCAAGATCAAGGTGGGCATCATGGCCGCTCAGGAGATACGTTTCTGCCTCAATGACAGCTACACAGACGGCCACAACAGTTTTGAGGGTGAGATGAGCATAAACGCTGTCCAAGGCCGTTTGAACTGGAACGGCATACTCCTGGACAGCCTCACTCTCAAGCCTCACGAGCACGGCAGCACATTCACGCTGCATGACGTAACTATTGGCATCGGATTCCATTGGGAACGTAATGAGGAGCAGACTTTCTCCGGGCAACTTAAGTTCATTGTTGAGAACGGATTGGTCCGTGCCATCAACATACTGCCCGTGGAGGATTACCTGACAAGCGTTATCTCATCAGAGATGAAACCCACGGCCTCCAAGGAGTTCCTCAAGGCCCATGCCGTTATTTCACGCAGCTGGGTTCTGGCGCAGCTGCGTTCACCATACCGCAAGAAAGAGGCTGCCGGTATTGCCACACCGGCGCATGATTATATCCTGAACCGCATAATCAAATGGTATGATCATGACCAGCACACACTATTTGACGTCTGTGCCGATGACCACTGCCAGCGCTATCAGGGCCGCACACGTATAATCAGCGCAGCAGCCCAGACCGCAGTAAAGGAAACCATGGGACAGACCCTGGTGTATGACGGTCACCTGTGTGACGCACGTTTCAGCAAGTGCTGCGGCGGCGTGACCGAGCAGTTTGAGACCTGCTGGCAGGATGAGCACAAGCCATATCTGGTAGCATTGCGTGACAGCAGCATTAATGAGGGTGCCCTGCCCGACCTCTCAATTGAGGAGAATGCCCGCCAGTGGATCATGTCAGAGCCCAAATCATTCTGCAATTCAGCTGACGGCAACATCCTGGCCCAGTCACTCAACGGCTATGACCTTGAAACACCTGATTATTACCGCTGGAAAGTAGAGTACTCCACAGAACAGGTTTCTGATATTTTCCGCCGTAAATCGGGGCTGGATATAGGTGACATTGTTGATTTAAGGCCTATTAAGCGTGGTCCATCGGGCCGTATCTATGAGTTGGAGATTGAAGGCACCAAGAGTACCGTTACTATCGGCAAGGAACTGGAGATAAGGCGCACCCTCTCTGAAAGTCATCTATTCAGCAGCGCGTTCGTAGTTGAGAAAAACACCGATGAAAACGGCAATATTCAAGGCTTCATCCTGCACGGAGCAGGCTGGGGACACGGAGCAGGCCTATGCCAGATTGGAGCCGCCGTCATGGCCGCCAAGGGCTACACTTACCGCGAAATCCTGCAGCATTACTATCCTGGCACTACACTGGGCAGATTCTACTAATGGGACAGTGTTTTGTTATTTGCAAGACTTTACCTTAATTTGCAAACATGTTTGAGAAAGAGATAGCCCAATATAACGAACTACTGGATATCTATCGGAGTTACATATCTGATAGAATGTCCGTTGAGGACTTGAGGCAGTACAATGAGGTTCTGTTCTCTGCTCATAGTTGCGCCATAGAAGGAAACTCTTTCACGGTTAATGACACTCGTGAACTCAAAGAGAAAGGGTTAGGACTAATTCCCAAGGGTAAGACGTTGTTTGAGGCTTTTGAGATACTGGATCATTTCCAAGCTTATGAGTATCTGTTTTCACAATTGAACAATCCTCTATCTGAACAACTTCTTAAAAAAACTCACAAGTTACTTACCCAACACACTATCTCATATCGCCATCCCGGCGCAGTCCCCGGCCAATATACCAATAAGGATATGGCTGCAGGTGATACCGTTTTCGGTCAACACGAGTTATTGATTGCTAAAGTTCCGGATTTGCTTGCATCAACCCAGAAGCAGATTGAAGCTGCCAGAATACATCCCGTAATAATCGCCGCAAGATTCCACGGATTCTATGAGTATCTGCATCCTTTCCGCGACGGTAACGGCAGGTTAGGCCGTCTGTTCTCGAACTTTATTCTCCAAAAGATGGGACATCCCATCATCATCATCCCCCAACAGGACAAATCAGCTTACATTGAAGCACTCAGGGCTATCAGAACAGAAGGCACAGACGAGTATCTGATATCCTATTTCTTTAAGAAAGCAACAGCCCGCATGCAAGACGAGATTGCCCAGAAGAAGAAGCAATCCCGTCCTAAAACCTTTATATTCTAAAAAACAGGTAACTATATACCAGTTGTCAAATTTAAAGGTTAGCATACAAATCATTCTTAACACCCTACTTTATTGCTCAACTTTATTTCCGTTCCTGTCCAACAACACACTTTCATTGTTGCTGTAATTCACTTCTGCGCGCAACAAATCTTTTGAGATCATGTATATCTCGCCATATTGGGCTGGTGTGATAATCTTTCCGGTGTGGGCATTCATCAATCCGTAATTGTCATTGACTCTATATGCTACCAATTCCGGCTCAAATTCAAGAACTACATCCTGGTCATATTCCGAACTGGCATCCGTAAGTCCGGTTGCATAATTCAGCCTCTCGGTACCATCTATTACAAACGGTTCCAATAGCATTCCGTCATAATCCAAGTACTGTTTTACAAAGTTGCGTGTCGCAAAAACGCCATCCCCTCCATATACTTCTTCCATGTAATCATACGGTTCATCAAACACGCTTTTGTATTCACTGTCCAATAACCAGTAACCTTCATCACTGCGTGCTATCATGTAGTTACCACGTTCAAGTTGTTTGATACAATGGTACTCGCCAACTTTTCCCAATGTCTTGCTGCTGTAAACTGAATATATCCTTTTATCGGTCTTGTCATCCCAAATCATAACCGTGCAGAATCCGTCCTTGAACACATAGTCAAAGAAACCGGATTCATGAGGCACATCTTCAATAACCATTTCATTGTCATGGTTTATGAATCCCAGTTTCTTCTTATCATACTCTACCGCTGCCAGCCCTTCAGAGAATACCCAAGCCTTACCATACTGTGCCGGAATCACAATCTCCCCTGTATTCACATTGAGGAAGCCACGATACCCTTTCATGTCACAAAACACCGTTAAACTGTCACGCTCCGGAGTCCCAGATACCCAACGCACCTTCTTTGTGGTATAACGTCCGATATGCTTGTTGTAAACACGCCATGTATCGTTTCTATAGGCGCGAACCTCGACATCGGCCGATAATGTCCTATCGCTCCATCCGGCTCGGCCCCAATAGAAATTTACATGCCTATAGAAAGTCAGAACAATCCATAGACCTACCAACGCAACACCCATTTTCCAGGCGGCGTTCAACACTTTTGCAAACTTTTCTTTCATAATCGTACTCTTTATCATACGACATAAAGAGTACAATCATGATCGGAATCTATCACTTGCTGTAATCAGGCATTTTTCATCAATTCATCACCTTGTTCCCATGACATTGCGGGCAAGTTATATGTGTATGTCCCATAGAACGCAAAAATGATTTACCACATTCTTCACATAACACATATGAATCATCCAACCCAAACAATGGCGTATAATTGTATTTTTCAATTCGACCATTTCCGTGGCATAAACTACAAACATGGTTTGCATCGATACCAAAATTATCATTGTTCGATGTATTACTTTGTGTAGGTATTACGCTTGGTACAGATTGTATTGTCGGATAAGTGATGTTGTAGTGGGCAAAGGGCGTTAAACCGCTATTTGTTTGTGTACTTCTTAACTGTTTGGATGACAATGTAGACTTATCTATATATTCATCAATTATTTCTGATAATCTATCATCGGAATTATACCCATCATAATATTTAATATGTCTTACAATTATGATAATTACATCCGCACTAGCAGAAATGGATTTCTTAATTATCCAGTTATCTTTTTCATCATATTCGTATGTATAATTAGTGTTTTCATTATGTTTAACCAAGGAAACCACATTTACAACATTATCTCTGCTATCATACAAATATGATCTTTCATCTGTTATATTGCCATCAGAATCTTTTTGCACTATCTTTGTCACTTTGGTAAAATCTGGATTATCATAGTATTCTATCAAAGACACCCCATTCGCATAATCAAAACAAGTTCGGGTCTGGTCTTTCTTATCATAAACGTTTTTTTTACTCAAAAACAAGTCTCCATCTTCATTTCTTGACCAGCATTCGATTAATCGACCTTGGGTATCGTATATTGTTTTGCTTAACAGTTTACCATCTTCAGAATATTCAAGTTTCTCTTCATCATTTTTAGATTCATACCACATTACTATACATTCCTGGTTTTGGTTGTATCTTTTTGTTACCCGATGGTTATCATCATACTCTTCAAATAAATATCTGTCGGTCTTCTGAGTTCGACCATCTTCAAACATAAAAATATTTGTGCGGTACGTTTTATAATCTTCATCTTCATAAATATCGCTAGCTCCGAAAACCCTCTTATTTCTTTTTCCAGTTTCATCATCAACATAATAATAGTGTTCTTCATATAAAATACGTCTACCTTTATTATCATACAACTTTATATCGGAATTATTAACAAGAGTTTTATTATCATAATCCATTCTTGTAAATGTTTGCTTTGTATTCTTTCCTTCTCGGTCAAAAAGGATAGTAGAAGTGTAACGATACTGTCCATATTGTTTTATCTTCCCTGTCTCTGTTACTTCATTTTCGACAGGACTATCATCATAATAATAGTATGAATCCTCTGTCATAGATTCAACATCCTGTCGTAAACCATAATCTTGTGCAGTTGGCTCATCCGGTAGATCACGCGCATAAATCCTTGATTCTGGTTTACTGTTAGAACTACCACATTGACAGAAAAAAACAATTGTCAAATAAAAACACAAGTAAAATTGGATAATATCTTTCCTCATAAAGATAGTATTGAGACTTAATAATGTAATAATAAACTCTGTTATCAGACTTAAGCCACATATAATAGTTGAATCGCCAGCATAATGATTCTTCTCTTTAAATATAGTTCACACATAATAATAACCACCATGAGCGGAATCTATCACTCAGACATCACAATCCTGTCTTTTTTCACCAATATACCTTATTTCTTTTTGTTTTTTACTATATCAAATCCAAGTTTACGGACCAACTTGATGGTGTTGAGAGCCATAATCCGATCATATTCCTTCTCACTTTCCGGAAGAGCCGAATAAGGAATCAGGTCCGGATGTTTCTTATGTTCATCATCCCTAACCTTTCCGTATGTCCAGCCCTCTTTTTTACGCGCCGCAGCCCACACCTCATGAGCGTTCTCGGCTATCGCTTCACGCAGTTCAACCAAATCATCGGTTAGTTCAACATCATCCAGATTTATAGGTTGAGGCTCATAATCCTCAACAGATTGCAATACACGTACCATATAGTTTTTTGATTCGTTCCACGCTCTTGTAAAGTCCTTTGTCCGGACCCTCACATTCGTCTCCTTGCCAGATGGATCAAACAGACTCACCCACTCCCCTTCAACGCCCAGCACAACGACCGCATGATTAACCGCATCATCTGGATCGTCGCGATCGGGATAGAGTTTATCACTGTCAACGGCCACAATCACATCATTATTGGTCTGTAAGGCACCCAGGATATCATCTGTGCATGCATTGTACCTGCGCGTAACCATCAACCCGTAATGAGCCAGTAGCTGACCGATTGAATGTATCGGAGCACCCTGCGGCTTGAGCCAGTTTCTTGCATTGGCCATCTCCAGCAAATCTTTCTCTGAAAAAAGCACATCCCTACGATGCAGGATAAACGCCTCGCACAATACGCTGCATATATTGCCCTGGTTTTGGGCCGCATGTTCCATCATGGGCAGGATATCAAACGTTACCTTATCATCAACCGCCAGTGCAATGCCCAGAGCCTCACGAAGACTGCTATCCTGCTTCAGAGCCTCCAGCACCAAAAGAGTTTCCGCCGGGCTGGTCTTTCCATCCAGATATGCCGCCAACAGTTGGTCCGATATGCTTTTATTTTTTGCCATACTCTTCAATGTCGTTTAGGGCGATTAGTGTAAGTTGCGCAATCGCACGCCGTTTTATATTATACAGATTTGCAGTTGTCACACCCATCTCATCGGCCAACAGATCAGGCTCACAGTCCTCCAGCATCAGTTTCCTGATAACATAGGCGTACCTTGGGTTGGGCATCAGAGACAGCAACTTCTCTAAATCAGATTCTACAGTCAATCCATCCTCTTTCTCATCAGACTGCACCGGCTCTTCATATAGAGGTTTTCGGGAACTGTCATCTATCAAGCGGTCCCGTTTCTTCATGAAGTACCGGATAGCCAATACCTTAAGCCAGGTATAAACTGAACTGCGGTATTCAAACTCCCTGAGTTTACGCGCATCGTCATCCATCAGATACACATATAACTCATTCACAAATTCATCATAATCCACATCATAACTGAACAGTTGGCCGATAATCCTGCAGAACAACGGACGACAGGTGCCAAAAAAGAACTCCCGGGTTACCCGGTTGTCCTTCTCAATCAATCCGTGAATAATATCCCTGTCAGTCATAAGTGGAATATCACAATCATGAAATCCTATACCCCAATTTTACTATCAGTTTCAGGGTATTCATAGCAGTCTCCCTGTCATACTGTTTCTCGGATTCGGGAAGTTCGTCATAAGGAACCAGACAAGGATGCGTCTTAAGACTGTCACTGCGCTCGGGCCCGTGTTTCCAGCCCTCCTTAATACGGCCCGCAGCCCACACCTCATGCACATTGGCTGCAATGGCCTCGGTCAGTTGAGTTAGTTCATCGGGCAGCACAATATCGGTCAGGTCCGATGGATTGGGGATATATTTCTTATTCATTTTTTCTGTTGTTTTTTGTCTGCATACCACTCGAGAGTTGTCCTTACCACCTCCCAATCATAATGCTGCGTCGTGGGTTCTAACTTTGTATAATCTTTGATAAATGCGTGAGTCTTCAACAAACAATCAGTCTTCTCACCTCTGCGATACCCAAGGACCTCATGCGATGCCTGCCAGCGCAAATGCTCGCCAATAGCCATATACTCAAGTATCTTCCTGGTCTTGACATCTCCGGTAAACAAAGTATCAACATATTTGACTGGAATACAATTGGCAATACTCTGAGGATCATCCAACAATGGGCCAGCCATAAGCGCCTCTTTGGTTGAAGAATGGAAATAATTGGAATAGTTCTGTGCTTTTTGACGGATTGCATCCAACCTTTCCTTTCTGTGGGTTGTAGAATCATGAATAGTATTATCATATGAATCCCACGTTTTATCCTCAGGAATATTGTCTCCGTATTTGGCCTTGAGATAATTTGCATGGAAATCTTTTGCCTTTTCGGTAATATCATTATCTGAAATGACATTCTCCAACCAAATCTTTTCGACCTCGCCGAATGTCTTTATACAACCATTCTCCCTGGCTCCCATAGAGGCAATCGTCTTGGTTACAATATCGTTGGGATTGTACATTCTAACCCATATGCAGAACCTGTCCTTGGTATCCTTACCGCCCAGATGCTGCATAATGAACTGAACTATCTTGAGGTTTATATCGTCCGATCCGCCACAAACCACGACATAGTTGGTATCCAGAATCTCCTTCTCAAACGAATCCCTAAATTGTGCATAGCCTATCTCCATATTGTGATAATAAATCCCAGCCTCATCGGGATTCAAACCAGGATGAGACACCTCATAAGAACCCAGAATCTTATCCATACGGCTGTCATAAACATGACACTCAAACGAAGCCTTCTTCTTGTTCTTGCCCACAAACGCGCCATACTCATACAAGAAAGCCAAAGCCTCCTGACCGGTCTCGCCGAATCCTAGAATCATAGCCTTGAATCCGCTCTCCACATAACCCAGATTCTGTCCGATGGTTTCATCCCTTGCAATCTTTACATAATTAATCGGCAACGCGCCTTTTTCATTAACCAACAGACTTCGCACCGACAGCATGGATGAATCAACAAATACCACTCCGGGTAGTTCTTTTTTCTGTTCCTCGATTTTCGGTTCCGGGTTATCGGTCTCATGTTTCTGTTCCTCTGTATTCTCCTTGTGGTATGCCTCCTCTATTTCTTTGTTGGTTTCATCATTACGGGCATGACAGTAAATTGTTTTGCAACCTATCTCTGCTTTGAGCAGATTGTTTAGTGCAGCCACATTCTCATCCTGGTTATCCAGCAGCAAATAGATGTTTATACAATTATCCAGATATGGCCTGAGACCCTCCAATCCTATACTGCCACAAATATCAATTGATTTTATTTCAGCAAGATTTTTCTTTGCTTTCAAAACAATCGTAGCACCATCAACTGTTTCTTCTCTATATGAAAAAAACAACCTCACTCTTTCAAGCAATGAAATATCAATGCTTTTCTCTTCTTCAGTAAGATAATCAACTACAAGAATCAATGCATCAGCATGGTTAACCCTTAACTCTTTTATGAGATGCCTCACATAAGTGTTCATTCCAAACAACACATAAACCTCATCGCCATTAGATGGCTTGTGTCTCTTTAACCATCTACGACTACCTATATTTCTGAGAAATAAGACAAAAATAAGATAGGCTGTAGTTATTAAAGCCGCAACATAAACGGCTGTGAGAAGAATCAATTCTATAGTATGAGGCGAAATTTTTTCGGCACCAAACAAAACCTCCTGAATACCATTATCAAACATTTTAGTGCTTCCCACAAACATTTCAAACGAACTGATTGCCGACATCAGTGCTATAGAAAGCCCACTCTTTGGTCCACAAGGTTTTCCCACTTCCATGAGAATGAACAAGTGTACCACAAATCCTATTATCAAAATAGTCCAAAAACCTGTGACAAGCGTACGTCTCCATTTTTCATTTCTGCTATTTCTTAGCAGAAAATAAACATAAAAGCCCACAAACAAAAACGACACTATAGCAACTATTGCCCTACTTGTGGTATTTGGAGATATCTTAACCAACCATTCGTTTATTCTTGATAACACGCAACTACAATTCAGATACATATTGAATACCATCTATACATCTCCTATAAATAAATCAATTGAACAAATCATCCAGATCATATATAACACCTTCCTGGTTTGGTAAACCATATATTGGACGAACCAGCCGACCATGGCAACCTAATTAACAACACCCGACTTTATCTATTCGATTGGGTTGATCGTACCAAACCTATTCCAAACATCTGCATCCTCGTAGGATTTTTCAGCCACAGCTGGCACATATAGTGAAGCATCCTCCAATGACAATCCAGAAAAAACCGATGGATCAATTACTTGAGGTATAAATGACATATTTGAAACCTTCTGCAAACGATTACAATGTGCAAAACAATTATTACCAATAGTCGTCACACTATTTGAGATGGTAATACGTATCAATCCGCTTGTATCGAAAGCGCTAGAGCCAATAACTTGTAAAGAATCCGGCAAAACAATGTCATTCAATGAAAGGCAATGGAAAAAACAGGCATCACCAATTGTTTTCAAACGGCTTCCTTCTGAAAAATATATAAAATTAAGATTATCGCAATCAAAAAAAGCATCGGTCATAATAAATTCAACAGCATCAGGAATCACCACACTTTTCAAAGACTTGCAATCCATAAATGCCCCCTCTTTAATTACGGTAACACCATCGGGCAAAATCAAAGAAGTCAGTCCCGTTCCTTCAAAAGATCTATAACCGATTTCCTTGACTGAAGAGGGAATTGTAAAGGACGATAATTTTGAACATTTCTCAAACATATTCTGTGGTATCTCCTCAATTGGCATTTCAATTCGCACATCCGTTAAAGATGAACAATTCGCAAAAAGAAACAGTCCAATATCAGTTACTTGCTCAGGTATCACAATGCTATCAAGAGAAGAACAACCATAGAATACTGAGGATCCAATCTTTTTGACATTAGAGGGAATAACAACCGTTTCTAAACTAGAGCACCCGTAAAAGGTTGCATATCCAATCATTTCAAGGCTCTCAGGCAAAGAAATTGTTTTTAAAGATGTACAATCCTGAAAGATTCCTCCTGGCCCATTACTAACTAAATCACGCTCTTCGCCTATTCTTTTTAGTGTTGATGGTAATTGGACGCTAACCAGTGATTTGCATCCATTAAATGGTAGATGTAATTCTGTGCACCCTTCAGCCACCTTTACTGTAGTAAGTTTACTGCAACTGGTAAAAACACCATCAAGAATAGCATTTTCCTTGGGTTCACCTATCAAACTAATGTCTGAATTAATTTTCAAGTATGTAATATTTGTATAGCCAAAGGCACCATAACCTATTTCTTTGACACTGTTAGGCAATGACAACAATCCTTCTATTTTAGTCTTTGCAAAAGAATATGAACCGATAGTGCATATGTCATCCGGAAAAGAAACAGATTCAAGACCGCTACAACCATAGAATGAATAATTACCTATTATTTTTTTATTATCCAAAGAAATATGGTTTATAGCCCGACATCCATAAAAAGCATAATCAGGAATTGACAACATTTTTTTGGGCAAATTAGCTTGCTTCAATGCACTACAGTTACAAAATGAGTACGCCCCAATACTATCTAGGCCAGACAGTGAACTATCAAAACTTTCAATAATTTTACAATCAAAAAAAGCCGCATAACCTATTGTTTTGATTTTATTGTGTAGCTTAACATTTTTCAATGACGTACACTTATAAAATGTATAATCCTCTATGGTATTAACTGATTCCGGAATAATAATAGGAGAACTCAACTCATTACAATAGCAAAAAACGCTTCGATTGAGATACCTGAGTGATTTAGGGATATTTATTGTTTGTAACGATATGCAATTATAGAAAGCCTGACTTCCAATGCCTATAACATTGTCTGGTAACTTTATTTCTTTTAATTTACAATAACCGAAACCAAATCTAGGAATAACATTGTCTTCGTCTATCGGACATGGCTCCAATTGTTCTCCTTCATATATGAAAGGGATTTCACCACCTTTAACGAAGTAGGCATTTGAAAGGTCAATATACTCCAAATGACCATTAGTTTCATTTCCAATGGAATCAGCCCCTGACAACTCACGAATCAATTTAAGATCTGAACCATTAATTGGGCCTGTAATAACCAAGGACTGCAATAGCATCATATCATCTATATGAGACAATTGCTGTTTGAGTGTTCCTGCTTCCAATAAAATAACTTCTGCCTTACCATCATTGTATATAACTTCAGAAGAGGATTCATAGGCAAGTTCCTTGGAACATGCAGAAAAAAGCAAGACCCAATATATTGATATAATGATTACCTTTTTAGTCACTCATTTTTATTTTTTATATTTATTACGGGTCTGCAACCTATATACCAACTTTTTGAAGAATAACCTTTAGCTCTTGAAGTAGAGCGGCAAAAACGATAATCTTCATAAACATTACTATAGTAAACACTCGACAAAGACCATTTATCTGTTATATTTACAGAAACATGACATCCACCACGAACAACATGACTATCACCATCAGTAATATATGGATTTATCGCCATCGGACCATCTGAATAATCTGAATATGCATCTGCACACCATTCACTGCGACAATTTGCCATATTAAAAATTCCAAGTTCGTTTGGTAGTGTAATGTCTATGCCATTCACATCATCTGCAAACACTTCATCTCTGTCATTAGAACCAGGATAGAGAAAACATTTAGAGTATTTTCCCCCTCTAGCCGCATATTCCCATTGTGCTTCAGTAGGAAATGAAAACTCTATGTTAGTCAATAAAAAGAGCTGACTAAGGATATTATTCCAATCTTCCCAAGAATAATTTAGGAACTTTTTATTGTTGACTTTTCTAATATTCTGATAACCAGCACTAAAATCAGGAAACAGCACAGACATCTGCTCAAATGTTAATTCATGAGCACAAATAAAGAAGTCAGTCAACTTCACTAAATGAACCGGTGATTCATTTGGTCTTGCATCCGGATCATAAATCTGATTAGACCCCATTGAAAAAACGCCCCCTTCAACCAACACCATATCATTAAGTATTTCACAAACTATTTCACGTTGCTCTTTTGTCATACATGCGCGCCAATGGACATTAAAACCATTCACGACAACGTCTTCTTCATGCAAATAATCTTCTAGATTTGGATATTTTGAACAACATATTATAACAAGCAGTATGCTACCTATCAATAATATATAAGAGGGAACAACTCGTTTCATTGTATTAATATTTCTTTTTCATCACAAGACGCAAACCATAAAAAGGACGCATGCTATTAAAAGATGTTTCTGTATAGAGATTATCCGTATAAAGAAGCATATCAATAGAATACACAGAACAAAAGCTAACATTATCATTAAAACACCCCCCCCTGGCCACTTTAGAAGTCCCTTTATTCGGTCCTGTTGGATCTGTTTGATCAACATTTGATACGACACCATACCAATCGCTACACATTTCTGCAACATTTCCATTCATATCATATAAGCCTAATTCATTTGGACGTTTCTGGCCAACATCAATGGTTGTGTAAAGTGGTGATGTTTCCTCTGTTAAAACAGGTATGAAATGAGCAACATCGTTTACATTATTACTGCCGGCATAACTATATCCCATACTATAACGACCGCCTCTAGCTGCATATTCCCACTGTGCCGAAGTAGGCATCCTGAAGTCAAGCCCTGTTAGGCTTGACAATCTTGAAATATAATCCTGCGCTTCATACCACGTTATACTTTCGACAGGACGATGACCTCCAACAAATAGACTTGGCGAAGTGGTCATAACAGCAGCCCACTGTTCCTGGGTAACTTCATATTTTCCAATATAATAATCTGACAATGTAACATTATGTGGGGGGCTAGAACAATATGCATTTTCATCAAAATAAGGAGCTGAACTATCCTCATACTGAGCACCCATAACAAAGGTTCCTCCTTCCACAAAAACTAATTGCTGTATTTGCCTTTTTATTATATCTTTTTGAGAATCACTTATGTCTTGCGACCAACGCATACGAAAGTCTGTTCCTTCGACAACATCCCAAGCGCCACCAACCTGATATACTGAAAAATCCCTAGTGAGTGATTTATTTCCACGCTGAATACCAACGGTTACTATTGCATGCCTTTGGGACGCCCCATCATTTGGCTCAATAAAAATGTTCACTATTCGCGAATTCAAATCTACGGTAGTTTTACACCATGATTTATCAGACCACGCAGAAAAGATTTTGTAGTTCGTGGATACTGATAATTTATACTGTTCTTCATAACTAGATGCCACATATCCACTTTCTGAAATTTCCAGCCACTGATCAACAGCCCACTCCTTAGGTGAAAAATCCTTATACTCACAACTCATATTCACAATTGAGAAAGCAAAGCATAATATTATAACAATCTTTCTCATTTCGTTCAACATATTTCTCATGTATAAACTAATGATTTTTATTAATGTTGAAACCTATTCCTAATTGATAATCCGAAGACATCTTGCTAACTCCAAATAATGCATTGGTGCCAATGGATAAATATAAGTGCTTGCCGAGAATACAAGATAATCCTATTTCTCCTTCAAAACCATTCAGATAATCACTATGGAAATATATATTCTTTTCAATTTCTGTCATATTTTGCCACTGTCTCCCATATTCCCCATAACCACCACCTAAATAGAGATAAATAGGTACGATTCTACTATTCACTCCAAATCGAATTCCTGCTGTAAAAGAATTGCGGTTATAACCCATAAATTCAGCTTGCCCTACATCCGTATCCTCCTGATAATCATCAATACAAACTCCAGTTTTCACATATTCTCCCCATTTATAACTGACATATACACCAAATCGTTTTCCATAAGACAATCGAAAGCCATGCATTGTGGTTTTTGAAAACAAATATTCTACCGTAATTGTTTTTGCAAACTGATTGGATAATACAACAG
Source organism: uncultured Bacteroidales bacterium (assembly GCA_902774275.1). Taxonomy (GTDB): domain Bacteria; phylum Bacteroidota; class Bacteroidia; order Bacteroidales; family Bacteroidaceae; genus Colenecus. Next base: position 10,068 of record CACYHN010000011.1, on the reverse strand, counting down.
TATAATACAGTACTTGGTTGTAGCCTATTTCCGGAGTAGTAAGATAATATTCTGCCGAAGAACTGCTTTTGAGTAAATAATTACGATAACAAATACCATCAACATCAATATCGTTTTTGACGTTAATATGAGTAAACCACAATTTATTTCCCGTTTTCTGAATAGGTTCATCAGGATTGTCATCGGTACATACTATACTCAAATCATCAATATTACTATCAAAAAAAATTGTAGCTACCCCATTATTTGTAGAACGATCCACTTTAGATTTATCCGGGCTCAAATCGACCCGCAGGGTTTGGGCTTGCAAATATCCAAGATTGATAAATAACTGGAATAAGAATACGATTCTAAAAAAATCACATCGTTTCATATACCATAAAGTCTCTTAAAAAGTACTTGTCTTGTTCCTTCTCAATATTGTCTTTGGGTTGCCAAGTCCTAACATGAATAGTTGGCGTTTGCTCTGAATGCTTAAAATCAATCATCAGAAACACAAAACCAGGCATCTGGCTTTCAAGATTATCACCTCCATTTTGGTCTTTCCATAATTGGGTAAAGTTCACTCCATATATCTCAGGGTATTTAGCGTGTTGGCGAATTGTTTTGGCCGCAATGCTTAACTTAATTGTAGTATTTGAATTAAATACTTCCTTTAATCTACGAATGTATTCTTTGCGGTTTTCTATTATAGTTTCATATGGGCGTGATTTCTTTATTGAAGGAACTATCTCCTTGCCTACGGGACTTAGTTTTTTTGTTTCGGTAATAATCAAAGCATCATCACTGAAGAATTGTTCAATATATTCAATCTCCTTATTCTCGTACGCAGCCTCATATGTTGCAAGGAAATCGTCAATAAACAAACGTCGTTTAGAATCTTTCTGTTCTGCAGTTTCCTGCGCAAACCCTGTACAAAAGGCGAATAATGACAAAAGCATCAAAACAAATCTCTTCATACGCATTTACTTCTCAATGTTTATAACAAGCCTAAGACCAGCCCCTTTCCTATTCACAAAAGGAGAATCAAAATAGCGGGTCGTTATCTTCATATCAAAGAAATTATCTATACGGAAATCGCCTCCACGAAGGACTCTGTTCATCCCTCTATTCGGTCCAATTGGGTTTATTCCTCTTTCTTTAGAATACAACTGAAAATAATCCAAACACCATTCGCTTACATTACCAGTCATATCAAAAAGGCCTAACTCATTATACCGTTTCCCTCCCACTTCATGGGCTGATGAAAGGTTTTCAAATGAAGTCCACCCAACCTCTGTCGCATCATTGTTACCGGAAAAGATATACTTATGGCTTTTTTGTCCACCTCTAGCGGCATACTCCCACTGAGCCTCGGTAGGAAGAGAAAAATTCAATCCTGTTATGAAAGCGAGTGTGTCTGCAAATGTTTTTGAATCTTCCCATGAAAGCATATCCATTGCTTTGTCATCTCCATCCGAGAGGCATCGTCCTTCGACAGAAAGAAATGCCTGCCATTGTTTTTGTGTCACTTCATATTTACAGATGTAATAATTATCCAACTCAACTTCATGTGGGTTTATGCTCAAACTATCTTGCTCTGTCAAATAATCATTCATCTCTGGAGTATTTCCCATTATAAAGGTTCCTCCTTCAACCAACACCATATTGTCTAATATGTTTGTTAATGCATCCTGTTGTAAGAGAGAGATGTCCTTCTTCTTTACATGCAACCCTTGTTTGTCATATGAATAGGGAGTATCGTTTCTTAAAGGAAAAGGAGCAAGAAACGCTATTACCACTATAATCAATATAACAGCTACTCCCCATATAATCCTATTCCAATTCTTTCTTTCTCTTTTTATGAAAGATACCTGAACATCATCTGTCTTGACCTCTATTTCCCGCCCCAAATACTGGGAAACAGCCTTTACCAGATCGTTAAATTTTATTTTATAATCAGGGTATGCATCAATCCAGTGCCTTTGATTAAGCATGACACGAGTCTGTCCTGTTAGTGGCGTTTTATCAATTCTGAATGGAATGATGGTTTTTTGCTCTTCAAATGCGACATTCAATTCACCATTAACCCATTGTGAGTTTGCTGCAGTTTCTGAGAAAACGACAACTACAACCTTGCAATTTTTTATTGCATCATCTATAACATCACCATATTGAGAACCATAAGGGATATCGCGTGGAGCCATCCAACACCGGATACCCCCTTGCTCCAGAACATGACAAATTGCTTGAGCCGCTTCTTTATTATAACTGGAATAGCTTATAAAAACATCTTGACTCATTCCTCCTCAAAAGTCTTATTCCTAATATACTTACCTGTCAATTCCTCCAGAAAATCAGTGCGCATCACCAACAAAAGGTCTTTGGCGTGGGCCTCCAAAAGTCCTTTGTAAAAAGTTACATCCTTGTGATTGGTTTTTGTCAGCCTTTCTACAACGGATCTCTTCATGGCCTTTTCATACGCTGTCTGAATGATCTCTCTATCATCATCTGTTATAAGAGTGCGCAGTTTTTCCTCGTCAAGGAAGTTATCTACACTTATCGTTTCATCCTCCGGGAATAACTGTCTGACAAGAAAATCCAGATATTCGCGATATTCCGATTCGATTTTGTAAGGCAGATCCGGCGTGTATTTTCCTATATACTCTGGCCTTTCTTGTGCAGCCTCCTTCACAAGATTATAAAAATAGCCCTTTAGTAGCTTTTCTTCCCTATCTTTACACAGAGATTCAAGTCGATCAATATCAAGTTTCATATATGCTGGTTTTAATCAAATATATACATCAACTTTTTTCAAGAAATGCAGTGGGGATATAGGCTGTGGCTATTGCGCACAAACCATCAATCTCAACCACCACACGCTGCTGGCCCGATACTCTGGCCACCTTACCCTCAACGCCAATAAACGCCCCGTTTGTAACACGCACCTTATCACCGTTTTTAAAATGACATTTAGATGCGTCCACTACACGGATATGTTCATTCGGGGCCGATGTAACCGCAATAAAATTCATCATCTGGTCATATTTGACGGTTAGTGGAGGATTCTTGCCATCAGGTTCAGACTGAAGGCGATTGTAGTAATAATTTAGGTACTGGAGATCGGCGGTATGTTTTACAAACATCTCTGCCTGCTCCGAACTACAATAAGCAAATAACAAGTTAGGCAACAATGGTTCCCTTACACGCTTAGTGACACCTTCACGCTGCTTGACTGTCCAACGCTGAGGCAAATATGCTTCTATTCCCTTTGATTCCAGATAAGAAAAAGCTTTCGTTTCACGTCCATAAGTAGCTCTAAACACATACCATTTCTTTTTTTCATCATATGCATACCTTACGGACACCCCTGTTGGCTGAGAGTCCTTATTACAGGGGAGAGCTACGGAGGTTAAAGCCGCGCTCGAAGGATTCAAACCGCCTTCACGGTTTACCACATTAGACAATGTGTTGAAAACAAAAATTGCCCGTACCCTAAGCTGTAAGCATTAATTGGAATATCACGAAACTGAAAACGCGGGCACTCACTGATACTAATCCGCCATGCAAGGCTGATTCCTTTTCATGCAGACAATGTCAGCAACGATTTCTATCATGATATCTGCAAATATATTTAAAAAATGTAAAAACAAACATTTTCTGCATTATTTTTAGACGGCGCTAAATTATTCATATCATAAAAATCGAGATTGCCCAAAAGAAGAAGCAATCCCGTCCTAAAACCTCCATCACCCATTAGGGACTGTCCCTAATGGGTCACTTTGAGAGCCAGGCGCGGCGCTCGGAGTCGGGGAATTTCTCGATTGCGTAGCGCAGGGCGGTGCGGGGCATGGTGTGAGCGCGGGGCTCAAGCCATTGGCGTAAGGCATCGGGATTACGCTTGCCGGCTTCACGGAGCAGCCAGCCTACTGCTTTCTGGATGAGGTCATGCTTATGATTGAGCAGGATATCGGCAATGGCGTAGGTATCGGCGGTCTGGCCGTGACGGATGAACTGCATGGTGCTTACCATTCCTATGCGCTGCTCCCAGATGTTGCGGCCGCTGCGGGCCAGGTCATAGAGCAGGGTGCGGTCCTTATCAAGCAGCCATGAACCGATGAGCTCATAGCATGACAGGTCAACAAGGTCCCAGTTATTTATGCGGTCGGTGTGCGACAGATAAAAGTCTATGCACTGTTTCTGCAATGCCGGGTTCTTCTTGGCATGACTGAATATCTGAACCAGTGCCAAAAGCGCAGCCAAGCGTATCTCATGATACTCACTCATTATGCACTCCTCAAGTTCCGTAAAGCCCACGTCTTTCCAGCACTCCTTAACGACGGAGCGAGTTACCGGCACTTTAATGCCAAGGAACCTATCACCCTCACCATACTGGCCGGGACCTGTCTTGAAGAAACGCATCAAGCCCTCAACCTGTGACGGGTCAGCAAGTGCAGTTATCTGTTCTTTAAGTATGTTACTCATCTTTCCATAAACGGGTTACTGCTGCCGCTGCAGCAAGGGTCTCGGGTTTGCCCGCATCCACCCAATCCTTTGGGTCCGATACGACCGAACGCAGTCTCAAATGGGCGGCGTTGTCAACATAGAAATCAGTTATTGAGAACTTTTGTTCAGGTATGGCGTCAAGCAACGGCAGCAATGAACGTGATACCACATGAATACCCTGGAATGCGCAAGGCGTAAACTGGGACTTGTCAAATCCCGGATACGGGGAGCGTACCTGGCCAGTCTTCTCATTGCTCCAGCCGCGAAGCAAGCCCTCAGAATCAAAATAGAGGTAACGGGATGTAGAGCGCTGAGCCACCAACAGGGTAGAGTCTGCCCCACTCTTGATGTGACCATAATAAAGAGCCTTCAAATCAACACAGGAAAAGATGTCAACGTTATGCACCAACACGGGCTGGTCATCATCAAACAGACGCATTGCCTTGCGGATGCCACCTCCTGTATCAAGCAGCAGACCGCTCTCATCGGACAGGCGTATGTCAAGCCCGAAATTGCCGTGAGCCTCAAGAAACTCACGCACGGAAGCAGCAAAATGGTGTATGTTGATTACAAAATGATCAAAACCGGCAGAATGCAAATGCTTAAGTTGATGCTCAAGCATGGTATGCCCGGCCACCTCAACCAGCGCCTTGGGACGGTCTGATGTAAGCTCACCCAGGCGTGTGCCCAGCCCTGCTGCAAGAATAAGAGCATTCATAACTCCTTACGTACTTTCTGTTCGCGATGTTCAAGCACTATGTGAATCCTGTCTGCGTACTTCTCTTTCAAGTGCTCAGCCAGATGGTTGGCGCAATATAATGACCGATGCTGACCACCGGTACAGCCAAATGCAACCATCAGGTTCAGAAATCCGCGCTCAATGTATTTGTCAACAGCCGGATCCACCAAGCCATAGACATTATCCAGATAACGCTGTACCTCACCCTGACTCTCCAGGAACTCTATCACGGGAGCATCAGCCCCGGTAATTTTCTTGTACTGCTCATACTTGCCGGGGTTATGCATGGCACGGCAGTCAAACACGAATCCGCCTCCGTTGCCGCTGGGGTCCTCAGGTATTCCGCCCTTACGGTAACTGAAACTCATTACACGGACTGTAAGTTTGCCGTCGGCCGGCTGTGCGGGAGCAAACTGAGGCAGTTCTACAAGCCCGCGTAACACTTCAACAAGATAAGGATACTCCACAGAGCCCACACCGGCATCAAGCAAATCTTTAAGATTACGGATGGCTCCGGGTATACTCTCTATGAAATGCTGCTTGCGCTCAAAATAACCACGGAACCCGTAGGCTCCCAGCACCTGCAGCGTACGGAACAGCACAAAGTGCATCAGTCCGTGGCGGAACGCCTTGCCGTCAACCTTGCGGTAACGCCCAAGCGAGTCAATATATACATCTATAAGGTGCTCACGCAACTGGGCGGGATATGCGGCACGAGCCTGCCAAAGGAATGATGCCACATCATATTCCACAGGCCCGCGGCGACCACCCTGAAAATCTATGAACCAAGGCTCACCATCCAATACCATTACATTACGTGCCTGAAAATCACGGTACATGAACGTGTCGTAGGGGGCATCGGCAAGCAGGACCGATGCAAACCTCTCAAAATCATCCTCAAGACGGGCCTCATGAAACTCAAGTCCGGTTGCCTTAAGGAACGAGTACTTAAAATAGTTCAGGTCCCAGAATATGCTGCGGTGGTCAAATGACTCACACGGAAAACAGACGCTGTAATCCAGCCCTGCGCCACCCTTGAACTGGAGATCCGGCAGCAGATGCATCACCTTTTCAAGCAGGGCGGTCTGCTCAGCGCTATACTCACCGCTTTCACGGGCGCTCTCCATAAGAGAGAACAGTGAAATGTCACCAAGGTCCTGCAGGAGATAGCACATGCGGCTGTCTGACACTGCCAGAATCTCAGGTACCAGCAGGCCGGCGTCACGCAAATGACGTCCTATGCTCAGAAACGCCCTGTTCTCATCCGCATTGGTACCCTCTACACCTACAACGGTTTTACCGCCTGATAAGCCCAGACGGTAATATACACGGTTAGAACCCGCAGCCGTCAGACGGGTTGCAGACTCCACATCGGCCCCGGCATACTGCCGGAAAAGATCTCTGAGTTCTACATTCATATCAGAACCCAAAAATACTCCATCCGGCTCTTATTTGCAAGTGAATGCTAATTATTCTCCTGTACAGCAACGTCATGGTTGACCATAGAGGTCACACATGAGTCTGACCATACATTCTCAGCCGTCTCAACCATATCAATTACAGTATAGATAGGAAGGATTACACCCAGGATGGCCACCGGTGCGCCAATACCTGACATCAGCGAAAGCGTGAGGAAGAAACAGCCCATGGGAACGCCTGCATTACCTACGGCCGATACCACCGAAATAAGTATCCACAGCAGTATGGTTCCAAGCGTAAGCGGTGTACCGCCATTCTGCATGACAAACAATGACGTTACCAGTATGAATGCCGCGCAACCGTTCATATTGATGGTGGTGCAGATGGGCAACACAAAACGGGACACCTCCTTACGCACTCCCAGACGGTTCTCAGCCGATTCCATCGTAACAGGCAGAGTTGCAGCGCTGCTCTTTGTAAAGAGGGCCATCAGTACAGCAGGAGTCATGCGGCTCAACACATGAATGGGGTTGAGTCCGCGTACCAGCAGAAACAGGGGCAGCACCACAAAGAATTGGATAACGTTGCCTCCCAGAACCACCAGAACGTATTTACCTATCGAATCAGCTATAACTCCTGCCGATATCTGGGCAGAAAGCTGTGCAGAGAAGGCCACGATGCCAAGGGGCAGTGTCCAGATAAGGCCGCGTATGAGCAGGAACAGCAGGTCCTGCAGCCCAAGCAATCCTTTGACAACTACTGCCTTGTTCTCAGAATCAGGCAGTTTGGAAAGTCCTATGCCAACCGCAAATGAGAGCAGCAACAGGGACAGCACGTTACCTTCAAGGAACGGTCTGATGATGTTGTTTGGAATTATACTGACAACATGGTCAGAGTACGATAATTGAGAATTGAGAGCGGAGAATTGAGAATTGTCACTGATAACGGAAGCAGGAAGGTTACCCGGCGCAATCAGGACATAAAGTATGGCTCCTACCGCGGCTGCTGCAACAGTGGTAAGCAAAGTATAGGTTATGGTGCGCCCGAAAATCTTTCCGGACCCGTTGGATCCGAATGTAGCGAATGTGGTTATTACAGCAAGTACGATGGTTGGTACAGCCAACAATTGGAACAGACGTGTATATACCAAAGCCACATACTCCATGGACTTATCCAGCCATTCAATACCGAACAACCCCAATACGGCACCAATCACAAGTACCCCAATCCAAATCAATGTTCTTCTCATATCTGTATTATTACAGTTCAACTGACAAATTTAAGTAAATATTGCGACCCTTTTGGGGTATGTTGTTCCAATCAGAGTATGATGAGTATCTCTTGTCAAACAGGTTCTCTACACCGGCACGAATTGAGTAATTTGTGAACTGATAAGATGCAGAGAGGTTTACTATGGTCCAGGCGGGAGTCTTAGTCTCGCCATAACGGGCGGCATAATCAGTCTGGTCAGCATTGCCTTTGACCTCCACTCTGGTCTGGAGATGACGGTAACTGTACTCCAGTTCCAGGCAGCGGATTGTCCTCATCATCACGTCCCAGACTGTAGCTAACCTTACCGCTCCAGGCAAGCCTCTCCGTGAGCTGCCAATCTGCCGTAAGTGACAGGTTGGCTATGGTGGCATGATCCAGGTTACGGTAAACCTTGACACCCTCTGCACCTACGGTCATGGCCGACAGACGGTCGTCCAGACGGCCTATTATGTAGTCTTTGAACAGGAACACGTTGGCATCAATGAGAATTGAGAATTGAGAATTGAGAATTGAAAATTGAGAATTAGCGTTCAGTTCAAAGGCGGACTCGTTCTTAAGGTGTGGGTTACCTATGTAGTCATACTGGTCAAAGGTATTGTTCAGGTAATAGCCGTAAGCCTCAGTTACTGTGGGTGCACGGCTTCCCCAACCTGTTCCAATTGAGAATTGAGAATTGAAAATTGAGAATTGATAGCTAGCGGCTATGCGGCCGGTGGTCTGATGGTAGGAGTCTGTCATGAGCGGAAAGAATACTTTCTGACCGCTATACCCCTCCTCATTGTTGAGACGCTGCTGCTGCCATGCCAACTTGCCTGACAGGCGCAGAGACTGCCTCTCATCAATACTCACGTTATCCGTCAAAGCAAGGCCGGTATTGAGTGTACCCACATCGGGCCAGGTGACCATATACATGGGAGCAGCGCCACCGGGATACATGGTCATATCGGCAAACAGGCGGTTGTAGTAGAGGTCATAGTTCACAGCCACATCATGCTGTACCCTTGACTCACCGCCTAAGGATGTGGTAAGCAAGCTGTACAGACCTGTAGTCCAGCTGTCACCCGGCATATCCATATGGATGGCCACATCAGGACGCGTGGTATCATCCATGATATGGATTATATGGTTGTAATATGCCTTGGTCTCCCAGCCGGCACCGCTGAACCGGTGCTTGTATGAGAGCGATGTAATGAATCCCTGCGCTTTTGATACATCCATGTTCAGCGCCGGGTAACCCAGGCGCACTCCTGCGTTGGCAAAGAGATTGACCTTACTGAATTGTGAATAGTTGAGCAGCTGTCCGCCGCCCACCTGGTAGCAGTCGGCAGCACGAGAAAACACGCCGGTGTTAAGGTAAGCCCTGCGGCCGCTGAATGCCGCATCGGCACCATAAACCTGCAGATGTCCGTTCCACTCGTGTCCTGCCGACAGATTTATCTGTCGTGGATTGGCTTCAAAACCAATCTTACGCAGTTTCAAATCAAGGCTGCCGTCAAGTCCTGAGTTGAGACTGATACTCTGTAGGTTACCACTCTCAACATAGGACGTGACAGGATCCATCTTGTCAGTACATGCATAGAAAATCTTCATTCCGTCAATGGTCGTTGACAGCCTTTCTGTCTGCATGTTGTTGACAACGGGTTCCCATGCGTAAGACCCCCTGCGAACCAGGTTGACATTACGCAGTTCACCCAGATGTTCATCGATGCTGGCCACCTGCCCCTTTACGGAGCGTTTACGGCCTCTCCCCTCATCTGATACGATAACCACCTCATCAAGGTTCTGCACCTTGTCAGGTACTACCGTATCACTCATCAATACTGTTGTCAATAAAACCGTTTCCAGCATCTTGAAAACAAAACTAAAACACAAAACGTCAAATTGTTACTTCCCAATAGAGCGAGCTGAAACCGTCGCTCAGGTTATCGCCGCCGGCAACAACGTTTCCATCCTTATCCTTAATGGTAAGATGGATACGCCATCTGCCGGTCATAGTCAGGTTTACATTACCCAGGTAGCTGCCATCGGCCTGAAGCCGGAGGGCCTCGTTGCCGGGTGATGTATGGTTACCCATATCGGGCATACGCGGATCTATCTCAATAACAAACTGTTCAGATGCAAGGGCATACGGTGTGGTAGCCGGTGTACTCTTC
>CACYHN010000010.1 GCA_902774275.1 uncultured Bacteroidales bacterium | reverse complement strand
AAGCTGACGCAAATCAAATGATGGAATTCCTGAAAGGGAATTATGATCATGAACAGTCAGTTAATGATGGCAACGAAGAAACCATCAAATCCGTTGACGGAAACGATAATGTAACAGTTAATGACAAAGCAGTAAGAAAAATACTCGTCAATGGAAAAGAGTATTTCAGCGATGCACAAAGTCCTATTTATGCCAATGATATAGTTGATGAAGTTGAGGGGAAAACCCCTGAAGGTTACAGCAGGAACATAATGGTAAACGTTGATAAAAACACAGACCAGGTTTCTATAACAAGTGAGGACAAGCCGGATTCCAAATGGAACGCAACCGCTTACCGCATTCCCGAGGGCACGAATATCGAAGAATTGATACAAAATCTCCCTGGAGTAGAAACTGACGCTGATGGAAATATCACGGTTAACGGAAAGAGAATCAGCAGAGTTCTTGTTAATGGTGAAACGGCACCAGAGTTAACCTCAACGGAACTCAGGTAACCAAATAGCTTATCGGTTTCTTGCCAAAGTGTCCCACACTAACCCCACCGTGAATACGTTCTCACGCGGGTTACTGTGGGACACTGCTTCATTTGGCGCCCATGTCTCACAACCAGCCCGCTCACAAGCCCTGTGAGCCAATCAGCCGTGGGACACTTTGGCAAAAAGAAAATTAAGCAAAGATATACCCCAGGCGGACCAGATCAGCGCGGGAATCTATCTGGTATGTGAAACCGTCACGGAGCAGGAACAGGTCATCGGCCACACGGAGTATCTCCTCATAGATGTGGTCGGTTATTATGATACCCTTGTTTGCCTTCTGCTCCTGAATCAAGGCACGGATCTTCTCATCATAGACGGGGGCAATATTAGAGAAAGGCTCATCAAGGATGCAGAATTCAGCATCGGAATTCAGAATCAGGTAGAGTTCTGCAATCCTGCGGTCTCCGCCTGATAGCGCTTTTACTTTATGATTCCGGTAACTGTCATATTTATCATCAAACCGCACCAGGCCCTCATAATCAACGCCATACAACTCATAAGCTTGCGGCAGGGTTATGCTTGGCGGTATGAAATGCTCCTGTGGCAGATACTTTACACGGAGTCCGATGTGTCCGTAATCCGTGCGCGGCTCATCGTTCAGACGAATATACTTGTTCTGTGGTCTGATGCCACCCATAATACACTTGAACAGGCAGGATTTACCGGTACCGTTGCGGCCAAGAACGCCTGTCACCCTACCCTTGTATGATGTCACGAAAGCACCCTGCAGAACCGTGTTATCACCAAAGCGCAGCTGCACGCTGTCTATCAGCAGCTTTCCGTTCTCATTCTCCTGCTCCATCTTAATTCAGTTGCAATAAGGTGAACAACGGTGGCGCCACAAATATCAGCAGCCTGAAAAACACATACTCAATTACAATGGGAATGACATAGTACTCCGTCCTGCTTATGCCAAGATTGAGCCAAAAATATATAGCACAGCTACGGTCAAACTTTTTGAACAGATAGATTATTATAGGTATAGAAAGTATCTTAAGGATCTTGCACAAGAATATTCCCTCAGAAAGGCCCTCAGCATCACCTGAGTTAATCCCCACATTTACAAACGCACATAAGGACACCAGGCCAGCCACGACAAAATAGCCGCTACCGTATCTGAAGGACAATCCTAATTTACGCAGTATAGTCATTAAAGGGAGAACGTAAAAACAAGGTCAATTCTGGAAACAAATGTAAACCAATGTGTGTAGCTTCCAATAAAGAATTGAAGTAAAAAAAGTTAATTGTAGCCCTGAGTTCAGCGGAATCCGGTATATTAGCATCGGTATTCCGTTCCACGAACAAAAAAAAACGGAATTACGGTGAACCTTTTCCAAACTCGCGTGTATGCAAATGTGAAGCGCTTCAAAAAAACTTCAATTGTAATCACACAAAAAAGAACAGAAATGAAAAAACTACTTATCCCCTTGTTTCTGATAGCGGTGTTTGCAACCACTTTTGTATCGGCACAGACAGAAAGGCCGGCATCAATCGAAGCTCTCCGTAGCGAGCATGACGCAGAGTGGTACGCGCATCAGGCTGCACTCTGGGAGAAAGAGGTGCAGAAGAATCCCAATGATGATGAAGCGTGGTATTACTGGTTCACCTTCACTAAATCCAAGTTCAATGGTGCCGTCCTTAAAGAAGCTGATTTGGATGCAATGGCCAATGAGATAGCTGCCATAGCAAACAGACTGCACAAGGAACGGCCCGACAGCTATGCAAGGTATATCATTGATTTCAATTACAGTCGCATGTTCAGAAACTATCCCGATTATCTGGACGATGTAGTAATATTTAACAAGACACCCTATGCAGCCAAAGTGAACAACATTCAGGACAACATGCTGAAAGCCATAAAGATGCGTCCTGATTTTTGGCCGATGTATCCGGATTATGCAGCCTATCTGGTAAAAACAGGCAATACAGAACTGATGCCGGACATACTTAAACGCTGGTACAATACAGGCAACTATTCATACACCATGCTGTCATACGCATACAACTGCCTGGCAGGCTTGGAGGAAAACGGAATACTGTTTGTGAGCGGTGAGGAAGAGACTTTTGCCTGTCTTCTGGTCCAGTACGGCAAGGGACTCTTTCAGGATCGTCTGGTAATAAACCTCAATCTGCTGCAGGAGCCTGATTACCTTGAGTATGTATGCAAGCTGCTTGGAGTTGAAGCTACACAGCCGCCTGCTGACAAGACCAACATGGACTATATGAACCCATGGCGTGAGAATCTAATATTCTCCATAGCCCACACATCAAAGCGTCCGGTCTATTTTACGAGCTATTACATTCCTGAAATTTTCATGAATTTCCTCTATTCTGAGGGGCTTGTCACCAAATACAGCACCAAGCGTTATGACAACCTGGCCGTAAAGCGCAGGAACTTTGAATCAGTCTATCTGACAGACTACATGTACGAGACCTTTGTTCCCGATACCTTTTTAGGCGAACGGATTTATACACTCAACCTGAACTTCATTCCTTGTTTCAAATCCCTGCTTGACTTCTATAAGGCTGAGGGGATGAAAGCTGAATATGAAAGGCTCCGGAACCTGATGATACGCATCGTGGAGAACTGTTGCAAGATGAAAGATATTGATTCTAAGGATCATGAGTACATTTTGAAACTTATGGAGAGATACCTGGATGAGATTAACCGCTGACACATTCCGCTCCCTGTACCTTGAGCACGGTCCGCGTGCCCAAGGTTTCTTCCTCAGGATGACCGGCTATGACCGTGAACTGGCCCGTGACCTGACACAAGACCTGTTCATGCGCCTGTGGTCTGCCAGGGAGAGCTATGATGCCAATCGGTCTTTCCGAACCTGGATGTTTGCCATAGCCTACAACATGCTCAAGAACGAGTACCGCCGTCAGATGACGATCATGGAATACGTGGAGAACGTCACAAAGGAGGAACCTCTCACAGAAACTGATCATATTGAGAAACAGCAGCGTGACCAGATGCTGCGTACAGCCATCGGGAATCTGCCGGAACCGCAAAAGGTTGTATTCCTGCTAAGATATGAGGAGGAACTGCCCATAACCGAGATTGCCCGGGTATGCAGCATTCCGGAGGGAACCGTAAAGTCACGTCTGTTCAGCGCTCTGACTGCCGTGCGTGAATATTGTAGAATAAATGAAAACTGAAAGAATATGGACAAACTGAAAGAACTTGAGAAAGAGAGCCAAGAGTTGCTCTCAGCAATAAAATCAAAGGCCGATGCTGAGAACCTGGAGTTGTCCCTGCCCCCATTGGACATTACAGACAGCGAGCCTAAACTCTTACGCCGCAGGATACCGTCATGGGTTGCCGTAGCTGCCATGATCACGGGCATAGCCATTGGCTTTATCATGCCCAGACAGGGCAAGGCCGGCAATGACCGCATAACAGCCTTCAACTATGCTGACACCTGCCGCAGCATCGCACAAGACGATGTTAACCTATCATTACTTGTAAACGCATCATCAATCTTTTAAAACCAATAGTTTATGAAACAGAATAACAGAACATTCAAAAGCTTCATTGCTTTGTTTGCAACGGTTGCCGTAATGCTTACAGCCGGCAGCTTGAACGTAAGTGCACAGGAGGAGGAGCCTATGACCCAGCCGGAGATAGCACCGGAATTTCCGGGTGGCACAGTAGCATTGCTCTCACTCATACAACAGAACATCAAGTACCCCGAAGAGGCAAAAGAACAGGAGATACAGGGCCGCGTAATAGTCCAGTTTACAATTGAGAAAGACGGATCAGTATCGGATGTCAAGGTCGTGAAATCTGTTCATCCTCTGGTAGATGAACAAGTGGTCCGTGCCGTTTCAGCAATGCCCGCATGGAAACCGGGAATGCATGAGGGAAAGCCGGTACGTGTAAGTTACTCTCTGCCCTTCCGCTTCAGGCTTCAGGCTCCGCCTAAGGATGTCATTCTGGTACAGTATGCCAAGGGCCAGAATGGAAAGAAGGATGTCACCTGCACACTGACCAACCAGAAAAAGCTCACAGAGCAGGAGCAAGCATCAGTCATAGAGATGAAAGACCTTGACTCAAAACTGAAAGAGGTGAGCAAAAAGAATATCGAGGGATTCTTTGCTCTGCCCAACACCCCCGAAACGATGGATGAGTTCAACACCATAGAAGAGAAACTCAACAGCATCCAGAACCTCAACGTCACCTATAAGCAGAACTGATCTTGTAAATCTGACAGGTTTTTCATATATTCGCAGTCAATTTAAACCAATAATTGACTGCGAATTTCTTTATGAAAAAATGTATCCTCCTAAGCGTTGTCGGCGCTACCCTTTTATCGGGCATAACATTTGTTTCATGCAAGGAAAAAAAGAACAGCAACGAATACTACACCCCGCGTGAAATCACGGCTGCTACTGATGTACCCAAGTACAATCTGAAACTGAACCAAATAGATTTGGAATGCTTTGGGGTACATGATATCATTGCTGTGGACTCCATGATTGTGGCTATAACAAGCAACAATCAGGCATTGATCCAGGTGTTTGACTATTCAGGCAATCCCATAGCGATGCTGTCACCCAGCGGACGTGCAGGAAATGAGTTCCTACAAGTCCATTACACTGATCAGAACACCGTGATAGATGGCGATAGGTATCTGTATGTGGGCGATTTTGAAAGCCTTTATCTGTACAACCTTTCAGGTTCCATAAGGAACGGGGCAAACCTCAAGCCGCAGAAATTGATGGAAATGCCTGATTACAGAGACAGAGCCAGTAGTTTCAACATACTGTTCCGCAACGACGGCTCCTATTTCCAATACACGGGAGTAACCTATAATGAAATAGAGATACCGGGAGAGGCTTTAGCAGTAAATCCAGATGGCAGTCTGTCCCTGAAAGATGGTTACAGAATGCCGGAATTTGAATTCAATCCCCCTACTTACAAACTGATTAGACCTGATGATGGCAGCACAACACAGTTTGACATTTATCCCAAACTTCCTGATTTCAAGAACCCTCACAGGGCACACAATCTTTATCATTCTACCGTGAGATTATCCAATGATGGCCGGAAAGTGGTTGTAGTAGATGCATATCAGGACCGCATGACATTCATTGACCTGGAAACAGGCGATATGTTTGGCGTAAGATGCCCGGATTTTGTGGATTTCGCTAAATATGCTGACGATGATGACTTGTCCTCTAAAATTGTTGAAGGCGTATGGCAGGTGGTAACCTACGGAAAGCACATCTATGTGTTGTATGATCATAACACCGTCTTTGAAGAGGATGAGGAGGAGGACAAGCCTATAGATCCTTCCATACGTGTATTCAACTGGGATGGAGAGTTTATAGCAGACATCATCCCCGATGCAACTATCGACAATTTCTTCATCGATGACAAAACCGGCAAACTCATAGCCACAGATGATGACGAGCAGTTCTATATAGCCGATATCACATCCCTGACAAGAAACTTTGCCAAATAATCCCTATGACAACTCATTTGAATACAAAACCAATAATCAGAAAAATCATGAAACGATTATCCGTCTACGCCGCTATAGCTGTTATTAGCTGTTTATTTACCATATCCTGTACCGATGATGCCCAGGGACCCACAAAGGTTGATGCCACAAAATGGGACAAGAACCCTGAATCACATTTCACTTCCCAGCGTATAATTCCCCTTGAAACTACGGATGACATTCTGATGGGTGACATAAAGAGCATAAAAATCTATAACGACACCTATTTCATTCTTGATTCACGTAATGTGATATTCCGTTTTGACAAGGATGGCAAGTATCTCTCCAAGATAGCACGCCAAGGACGCGGACACGGCGAGTATAATGACATAAGAAGCATTGATGTGCTTGGAAATGAGGTTTATACTCTTTCCAGTTTTGAAAAGAAAATACGCACCTACTCTTTTGACGGAGAGTTCCTCAGGGAGATAGACCTTAATGAACCGTATTTTGATATGGCAGTTGAGGATAGTTATATTCTGCTGTTTTCAAATAGCTGCAACAACAGTTTCAAGAACTATGTCAAGATATCCCAAAATGGAGAGATTCTGGATTCATGGGATGATTTCAGAGAGAACACCAGCTTTATCATGGGAGGCAGGTTCCTGAACAGACAAGGCAGTTCCATACTCTATTTCAAACCTTTTGATTACCGCATATTTGAGTATGACGGAAACAGCTCAAAACAGATAGCTGAATTTGATTTCACCAATAACGAGCGCTACCCGCAGAGCGAGATGGAGGATATTGTGGCCTTTAATGAACTGGTCATGAATACTGAATATGTAAGAAAGTTCAACTCGGCCGCAATGGTCGGCAACAAACTTGTTGTTACCTATAGCATGTATCTGGATGGATACGGCATAAAGGATTTCATAATCATAGATGACCTCAATGCCAACAAGTGCTACAACTACTGCCTGCAGGAGCAGGGGTTATGCTCCACCCCGTTCCCCGGATACGGCTATTACCTGTGTGACAAGGCGTTGATAACATACTCATCGGCATCGGGCTTTATAATGGCTAACGGAGAAAAGGTTGATAAGGAGATACTCTCCAAGATATCTCCTGAAGGCAATCCGGTCCTGATGCGCTTTGAATTCAAGTCTGGAACCTCTGATAAATGATTTCCGCCCTACTGTGTACTTTGTATTGAAATTATTTGTACATTTGCACCCGTAAGCCGCAATACAGTCCAATTCAAGGAACTCCGGTAGCGGCAATCAATCTGAATTTTCATAACCCATACCTTACGTAATGTCAATGCACATAGAGTGTGCTCCAGATATTACTAAGGTCCAATAAAACAATGTACGATATACTTCAATTAAAGAGCAAGAGTCTTGAAGAACTTCAGGCACTTGCTGCCGAGATGGGCCTTAAGTCAGCCAAATCAACTGACAAGAACACTCTTGTTTATGACATTCTTGATGAGCAGGCAATATCGGCCTCAAAGAACACATCAGAGAGAGAGCGTAAGCCCAAGAACAGGATTGCACGCAAGGATAATCCCGAGAAGGTTTATACCGCAAACGGAGAGAAAGGCAAGCATAATCCTGCAGAGAAGAAGAGAGAGAAAGCTGAGCGTCAGAATCAGCAGCCCGAGCCTGTAAAGCAGGAAAGCAACGCTCCCAAGCAGGATACGCCAGCTGTAGAGAAGCCAGCCGAAAGCCAGCCGGTACAGGCAGAGCAAGCCGCTCAGGAGCCCGCACGCAAGAAAAAACCCGGCCGCACACGCCGTGAACCCAAGGAGGCGGACAAGAGCAATGAGCAGGATGCTCCCGTCCAGGAGAGCAAACCGGCAGAACAGCCCGTACAGGAAGAGCCGGCAGTAGCCGCACAACCCGCCGAGCAGCCGCAGCAGGATGCTCAGAAAGCCGGCAAGCGTCGCGGCCGTCCACGTAAAGGACAAGCCGTAGAGGTTCCGCTCCCTGAGATTGATGAGGAGAACATCACTGCATCAACTGATGCCTTTGAGGATCAGGAACAGGAGCCCGTACGCATGCAGCAGCCGGAGCCCCTGCCCCAGCGTGAGCAGCAGGAGGAGAACCCACAGGAGCGCAGGGACAATAATCACAAGTTCCAGCAAAACCGTGAGCAGAACGCTCCCGTAGAGCAGCCCATGCAGCAGCCCAACATGCCGCGACAGCAGCAGTACGGCCAGAACAACCAGCAGAACCAGAACAATCAGCAAAACCGCCGTCAGGAGGAACGCATGTATGACTTTGGTGACTCCCTGCGTGGTGAAGGCGTGCTGGAGATCATGCCTGATAACTACGGATTCCTGCGTTCATCAGACTATAACTATCTGGCATCACCTGATGACATATACGTTTCACAGTCACAGATCAAGCTCTTTGGCCTTAAGACCGGCGATGTTGTGGAAGGTGTCATCCGTCCGCCACGTGAGGGTGAGAAATACTTCCCGCTGGTAAAGGTGTTCCGCATAAACGGTCTGGAGCCCTCTGTAGCACGTGACCGCGTTCCGTTTGAGCACCTCACCCCACTCTTCCCTGATGAGAAGTTCACTCTGTGCAACGGTAAGAATGACAACCTGTCGGCCCGCGTGGTAGATATGTTCGCACCTATCGGCAAGGGACAGCGTGCCCTGATAGTAGCCCAGCCCAAGACCGGTAAGACCATACTGCTCAAGGATATAGCAAACTCAATAGCCGCTAATCATCCTGAGGCATACATGATAATGCTGCTCATTGATGAGCGTCCTGAGGAGGTTACCGATATGGCCCGCAGCGTAAAGGCTGAGGTCATTGCATCAACCTTTGATGAGCCCGCCGAGCATCACGTAAAGATTGCCAGCATCGTTATCGAGAAGGCTAAGCGCATGGTTGAGTGTGGTCATGATGTAGTGATATTCCTTGATTCTATCACACGTCTGGCACGCGCCTATAACACCGTAGCCCCTGCATCAGGCAAGGTTCTCTCCGGTGGTGTTGATGCCAATGCACTGCATAAGCCCAAGCGTTTCTTTGGTGCCGCACGTAACATTGAGAACGGAGGCTCACTCACAATCGTGGCTACCGCCCTTATCGATACCGGCTCCAAGATGGATGAGGTTATCTTTGAGGAGTTCAAGGGTACTGGTAACATGGAGCTCCAGCTGGACCGCAACCTGAGCAACAAGCGTATATTCCCCGCCGTGAACATTGTGGCATCAAGTACCCGTCGCGACGACCTGCTGCTTGACCAGACCACTCTGGACCGCATGTGGATTCTGCGCAAGTATCTTAGCGACATGAACCCCATCGAGGCTATGGAGTTTGTCAAGTCCCGCCTGGAAACAACTCAGGATAACGCTGAGTTCCTGGCCAGTATGAATTCGTGATACAAAAGTGACCCAAAAGGGACAGTCCCCCTGTGCCATTTTGAAAAAAAGGCACAGGGGGACTGTCCCTTTTGGGTCATTTTTTTGTATTTTCGGATTTACTTTCGGCAAGTTCCTGCAACCTATATATAGACCAACAACCCTACTTATGATGAGAAGTGTCCTTTTGTTTGCTTTCTTATCCCTTATGCCCGCATTTTTGCTAGGGCAGAGTACCGTTACAGGCGTTGTTCTTGACAGCCTCACGCAGGAGCCGTTGCCATCTGCTACGGTTTATATTAACGGCACAACCCAGGGTACCACTACAGATAATGACGGCCGTTTTGAACTGAAAGGAGTATCATTCCCGGCTACTATTGTATTCAGTTTTGTGGGTTATAAGCCCAAGGCAATGGATCTGGACCGTAATCCCGGCAGGTTGACAATAGGACTCCGTACTAACGATGCATTGCCTGAAGTTGTGGTGTCAGGTAAGAAGGATAAACTTGACAAAGTTAATCTGGAATATTTCAAGACCATGTTCCTGGGCGATGACCGATGGGGCTTGCGCGCAGAGATAGAAAATGAGAACGTACTTATGTTTGACAACTCATCTCAAACCACATATTACACCAGAAAGATAAGCCGTACATCATTTGCAACCCCCTACGCATCAAATGAAAAAGTGGTAAGACATGTTGAAGAAGTAGATACTGTGAAAGTGATTACAAAGGTATTCACTGCATGGGCGCATGAACCCCTGATAATTGATTTGCCTCTGCTGGGATATGAACTCTATGTGGATTTGGTAAAATTCACTGTTCTACATATAAATAGCGTAACTACATGTAACATACTTGGCTACTTTTACTACAAGCCTTATGAGAAGCTTAAGAAACGGCAGACGGAGCGCATTGAAGAGAACCGAAAGAAAGCCTATTACGGTTCAAGCCAGCATTTCCTCAGGTCTCTTGCCCAGAACAGTCTGGCAGAGAACGGTTACATTCTGACCGTACCTGAAACAATTGGAAAGAAAAGAGTAAAAATACAAGTGCCGGTTGACATCAACGAATACTCTAAAAAAACGGATAAGTTTATGCAGATTTCCGGTCTGAAGGATAAGGAACTCAAAATAAGGTACTATCACCGGAGTGACGGCTCTCCCATGAACTTTAAAGCAAAGGGAGATGGCATTCACATTTATTCGGAGTCTGGAATTACTTTCCTTGAAGACAGCTGCATATTCCTTAAAGAAGGCGTGGCCATTGACAATAACGTACAGTTTACAGGCGATATCTCTAAAAAAAGAATCGGAGCCAGCCTGCCTGGTGATTATCTTCCCCCTGTTGACTCAAGTAAAATCAATGTGGCGGACCCTGTAGATTATGCCAGTGAGCTGATAAAGTTTGCTGATAACATCCACCAGTTCAACCGCATATTCCCGCAGGAGAAGGTATATCTGGAGTTTGACAACACGGCCTACTTCCAGGGAGAGAACATCTGGTACAAAGCCTTTGTGACAAACGCCTCCACATTGGAGCAGGCACCCAGCGGTGTACTGTATGTGGATTTCCTGTCACCAACCGGCAAACTGCTGCTGCAGCAGAAACTTAAGATAGTGTCAGGACAGGCTGATGGCATCATTCCGCTGCTTAATGCCGGCACACAGCAGACACGTGAGAAACAAGGTATCCTGGCCTATCCCAGCGGATTCTATGAGATACGTGCTTATACCCAGAACATGCTGGACTTCAGCCCAGAGGCCATATTCTCACGAGTAATACCCGTCTATACCCTACCCAAGTATGTGGGAGAATATGACCGCTCACATGTAGTGCGTGTTCAGGATAACCCTCTTGTAGAAGACCTTCGCGGCGAGCCTAAAGAGAAATACAGGAACATAAATGTAACGTTCTATCCAGAGGGCGGTGATTTGGTTAGGGGCCTACCCTGCAGGGTGGCATTCAAGGCCACAGGCAGTGACGGATTCGGCTTAAAGGGAGCTCTCAAGATTCTGAACCAATGGGACTCTGTGCGTACTGTTCATGACGGAATGGGAACTTTCATAATCGATCCCAGAGGTTATGAGGAAACGGAATTCTATCCTTATGGCAGTGATGAAAAACGCAAAGTCCGCCTGCCTGAAGCAAAAACCAGTGGATACTCCATGATATCCGATATGCTCTCTGACTCACTGCTACAGGTTAATATCTGGCGCACTCAGGACCGTTTGGGTGAGCAGACCGCTCTTGCTGTAACCTGTCGTGGTGAGGTGATATATTTTGAGGAGATAAAGGATATAGAAAGCAGTCAGTTGAACATAGACTGTTCCGCTTGGCCGGTAGGCGTGTGCCGTATAACTCTTTACAATAAGGATGGAAACATACTGTCATCACGCAGCATATTCCATGGCAATGACATGTACCAAAGTCCCACCATCACAGCAAATACGGACAGTATGTCACATCAGTCATGTGATAAGGAGGTGATAGAGTTCAACCTTACTGACCAGGATGGCAATCCGCTGCGTGACCGTTTCTGCCTGTCGGTACGTGATGCCACAGACTACGGCGGCGGCCAGACTGATAACCTGCAGACTAACCTGCTGCTGTCGTCAGACCTGAGGGGATACATTCATGATCCTGCATGGTATCTGGAATCAAATGATAAGGAGCATCGGGAGGCACTTAACCTGTTGACTCTTGTTCAGGGTTGGGAGCGTTATGAATGGCAGACTATGACAGGACAGAAAGAGTTTGAGGAGAAGCACCGCATAGAGGAGAGTCTTACCGTAAACGGATGGATACTTTCATACGGAAGACGGAAACCGGTATCGGATATAAGTGTATATGCGTCAGTGATGCCTGATGATGACAAGACTCTGTTTGAAGGTTTTGAATACCAGACTGATTCTACCGGTTATTTTGGGTTTAACCTCTCTGACTTTTATGGAAAAGGTGATTTTACCATCCATGTGATGTCAACAAAAAGGAACGGAGAATCCAAGTATGAGACAGCTAAGCGCATCCGTTTTGAGCGCGCTGACAGACCTGAACCCAGGCCATTCCTTAAGCAGGAGATGGATCTGAGGCATAACACTAATCGGGTAGAAGACTATAAGGTTGACTATACGGATTATGACCTTACCCCTGCTCAGCGCCGTAAACTGGGTAGAATGATTGATGACGTTGATATAGAAGAGGAGGCCGGAAAACTACGCTTCATTGATTATGACACCTTTACCTCATTTGAGGTTGAGGAGGATGCAGAGTTGGAACTGGATCAGGGAGAATACACGACTGATGTCTATGGTTACTTATTGGAACGAGGTATCAGAATACTTAACCCGACGGATTATTACGATCCTACGGATTTTGAGGCAGAGGTAGGAGCATATGAAATGGGCAATAGCAGATGGGGATCGGACGATAATGGAACAGAAGGTGAAGGCACTGAAGAAGGCGATGAAAAAGGAGGAAGAAAAGGAAAAGGTATAGACAATTCATCGGGTGCAGCCAACGATATAAGAGCATATTTATCGGCCCATACCATGGAGGATTATTTAGGTGACTCTCCGTCTATTGATATGATTGACGTCAAGAGCATAATAATATATGACAAACCAATGTATCCCAGAGAGTTTGCAGAACTGATTCCTGTTGAGGTTGACTATCGTAATAAACATATTCATACCGGTTGGTTCTGGTGGGTACAGACCACATGGGATAGATATACTCTGGTTGACGTACAGGTCAAGGAAGACTGGCAACGGCTTCATGACTGGGAAATCCGCAACCTGGGCCGCCGCACCACTACTGTCAAAGGCTTTACCAAAACCGTACAGTTCTATGCTCCTGAGTACCCCGAAGGCCCCATAGAAGGCAATGTGGATTCGCGCCGCACCCTCTATTGGAATCCCAACGTGATTACTGATGAAGATGGCCATGCCCGCGTGGAGTTCTACAACAACAGCTTCACCCGCCGCTTCACCATCAACACCGCCGGCATCACTGCATCAGGCATACCCTACACCCTAAACCAGAACTGGTGACCCAAAAGGGACAGTCCCTTTTGGGTCATTTGCAACAGTTTTGCAGCGCCTAATCCTTGACATTTGTTGATTTGGCAATTACTTTTGTCAGTAAATAAACATACACTGTTATGAAAATACGTAGAATTAGAATTCTCATTGCCAAGGGGTGGTACGTTGCCGTATGGTGCGTATCATATTCATTGTTTTCCTTGATTTGCAGTTTTGCATCGGCCCAGAAACCGGTTGATAAGGCTGTGGTAGCTAAGGATATCAAGGCCGGTGATATCATATCGGGCAAAGTTACAGATAATGAAGGCCCTATGATGATGGTCAATATCACGGAGCGGGATTCAGCTGACCGTATAGTTGCACATTGCGTAACTGATATGGAAGGTGCATTTTCTTTTCGTCTGGTTAATCCCGCAAACAGATTAAAGATAACGTATGTGGGGTATAAGACTGTTGATACCTTGATAAACAGTACCTACTATGAAATCAGGATGAAAGAGAATGAGTTTTTGTCAAAAGTGGATATCACAGCTAACCGCAGGCAGGAAACAATGTACGGACCACTACCCCCTCCCATAAACAAACCCCAGACTATGGTAAAACAGGCCATAAGCATGGATGAGTTTGAGGGTTTGGCCATTACAACGGTTGATGATAATCTGCAGGCATACGGTACTCCCAGGCCAGGGCTCGATCTGGTCTTTGAAGCAAGTGATCTTGGCCGTTCCAGGCCGTTGCTGGTCATGGACGGCCATGTCATAACCCGTGATGCTACAGCTTGGGAGGGCATCGACCTTACGAAAGACACCTATTCAAAAGATGAGCTGGCACAGATATTTGGAGTTAAAGCCAGAAAGATAAAGACAGTGAACATACTGAAAGATGAAGCCGCCGTAAAAATATGGGGAAACAGAGGTAGAAAAGGCGTCATAGAACTACGTACCCGTAAGGGAATCCGCATGGAAAAAAGGAACAAATGACACAAAGTGACCACTTTGCGTCTTTTTTTGCATTTCCGGATTTACTTTCGGCAGGTTTCTGCAACCTATATATAGAAACCTATAACCCTGCTTATGATGAGAAGAGTCCTTTTGTTTGCCTTCTTAACTCTTATCCCGGCTTTTCTGTTGGGGCAGAAAACCATTACCGGTATCGTTCTTGACAGCCTGACGCAGGAGCCGTTGCCATCTGCTACAGTCTATGTTAACGGAACCACCCTAGGGACCACTACAGATTCCAATGGCCGTTTTGAATTGAAAGAGGTATCATTCCCTGCTACGATTGTGTTCAGCTTTGTGGGTTATCAGCCCAAGGCATTGGAGCTGGACCGTAATCCGGGCAGGCTGACAATAGGCCTTACGCCAAACATCGAACTACCCGAGATTGTGGTGTCAGGTAAGAAAAACAGGATTGATAAGGTTAATCTGGACTATTTCAAGACCATGTTCCTGGGTGATGACAAATGGGGCAAGCGTGCCACCATAAAGAATGAGAATGTCCTGATGTTTGACAGATCATATCAAACATCATATAATACCAGACAGATAGGCAAGGCAAAATTTGCAAAAACATACATCACCAATGATGTGTTTGAAAAACATGAATCATATCTGGATACGGTAAAAGTGGTTACGAGCGTATTCACTGCATGGGCCTATGAACCACTGATAATTGACTTGCCGCTATTGGGATATGAACTCTATGTGGATCTGGTAAGATTCACTGTTGAACAGGTAAACAATGTCACTTCATGCAATATGTTGGGTTATTTTTACTATAAGCCTTATGAGAAACTCAAAAAACGCCAGGCTAAGAGCATTGAAGATAACCGAAAACGGGCATATTGGGGTTCAAGCCAACATTTCTTAAGGTCTTTTGCCCAAGACAGTCTGAGTGAGAACGGATATATACTTTCCCTACAGGAACATGTGGTGAAAGGTAAAAAATCCATATCGACATGTATGCCTGTTGATATCCGGAAATACACCGCCAGCATAGGAAAAAACTTTATCCGGATTCAGGGATTGAAGGACAAGAATCTAAGGATAAGGTACTATCATCGTAGCGACGGTTCTCCCATGAACTTTAAGGAAAAAAGAAATGGCATTCACCGTTACTCAGAATCCTGGATATCTATATTGGAAGATGATTGCATATTTCTTAAGGAAGGAGTTGCTATAGACAACAATATACGTTTTACAGGTGAACTGTCAAAAAGAAGAATTGGAGCCAGCCTGCCGGGTGATTACTGTCCTCCTAAAGATTCAAGCAGGACTTATACCATGGAATCTACAGATTACACCAAAGAACTGATTAAATTTATAGATAACATCCAGGAATTCAACACTTTATTCCCGCAGGAAAAGGTATATCTGGAGTTTGACAATACGGCCTATTTCCAGGGAGAGAACATCTGGTATAAAGCCTTTGTTACAAATGCCACCACATTGGAGCAGGCACCCAGCGGAGTGCTCTATGTGGATTTCCTGGCACCCACCGGCCAGCTTATCCTGCAGCAGAAACTCAAGATTGAGAACGGTCAGGCTGATGGTATCATTCCTCTTCTTGATGCCGGCACGCAGCAGACACGTGAGAAAAAAGGCATCGTGGCCTATCCCAGTGGATTCTATGAGATAAGGGCCTACACACAGAATATGCTGGACTTCAGTCCTGAGGCCATCTTCTCACGAGTGATACCCGTCTATACCCAACCCAAGTATGTGGGAGAGTATGACCGCTCACATGTGGTAAGCAATCAGGATAATCCGCTTGTAAAAAAGATACGTGGTGAGCAGAAAGAACAAAAGGTACAAAAATGGCAAGACACAAACGTCAATTTGACAATCTACCCTGAAGGAGGCAGCCTTGTCAGTGGCCTGCCCTGCAGAGTGGCGTTCAAGGCCACAGGCAGTGACGCATTCGGCATAGACGGAGCTCTAGTTGTTCCGGATATATGGGATTCTGTGCGTACTGTTCATGACGGTATGGGATCATTCATAATCACTCCTAGGGGCTTCATAGATGCATATTTCTTCCCGTCAGGAAGTGACAAGGGATACTGGTTTGACTTTCGATATGCAGAAAAAAGCGGATACTCCATGATATCCGATATGCTATCTGACTCACTTTTGCAAGTGAATATCTGGCGCACCCAGGACCGTATAGGTGAAAAGGTTGCACTTGCCGTAACCTGTCGTGGTGAAGTCATTCATTTTGTAGAGATAAATGATATTGAGAACTGTCAGTTGAATATTGACTGCACAGACTGGCCGGTAGGCATATGCCGATTAACCCTTTTCAATAAGGAAGGCCGGGTGTTTTCATCACGCAGTATATTCCATGGTAGCGGGAATTTGAACAGTCCCACGATAGTGGTCAATACAGATAGCTTGTCACACCAATCTTGTGACAAGGAAGTGTTAGAGTTCAAACTTACGGATGAGTCCGGCAATCCGCTGCGTGACCGATTCTGCCTGTCGGTACATGATGCTGCGGATTATGGTGGCGGACAGACAGATAACCTGCAGACTAACCTGCTGCTCTCATCTGACCTGAGGGGTTATATTCATGATCCTGCATGGTATCTGGAGAGTAATGACTCCATTCATCGTGAGGCACTCAACCTTCTGACCCTTGTGCAGGGTTGGGAGCGCTATGAATGGCAGACTATGACAGGACAGAAGGAGTTTAAGGAGAAGCACCGCATTGAGGAAGGTCTCACCATGAACGGCTGGATACTGTCATACGGAAGACGCCAGCCTGTATCAGACATAAGCATATATGCGGCATTGATACCTGATGATGACAAGACTCTCTTTGAATCCTATGATTACCAGACTGATTCTACCGGCTATTTCGGTTTTGACTTGAACGATTTTTATGGAAGAGGTGATTTTACCATCCATGTGATGGCAACAAAGAAGAACGGTGAATCCAAGTATAAGACTGGTAAGCGCATCCGTTTTGAACGCGCTGACAGGCCTGACCCCAGACCGTTCTTTAAGCAGGAGACAGACCTGAAACATAACACTAACCGGGTAGAAGACTATAAGGTTGATTATACTGATTATGACCTTACCCCCGCTCAACGCCGCAAATTGGGAAAGATGATTACTGATGTTGATATAGAAGAGGAGTCCGGAAAGATACGCTTTGTTGATTATGACACCTTCGCGTCTTTTGAAGCTGAGGAGGAAGCCGAGTTTGAACTGGATCAGGGGGAATATACCACCACTGTAGGAGAATACTTTAGGGAGCAGGGTATTCAATTCGGTGATGAAATAATGCCGGATGAGCCTATATTCGGAGATCTTATAATAAAATGGATCACTCCATACTGGTATATTCATAACAATGAGAAAGTGCTTAGACATAAACCATTTGATATACCCTTGCAGATCGATATGATTGATGTGAAGAGCATAATTATTTATGATAGGCCTATGACCGAAAGTGAGATGCGGGAATTGACTCCTTTGAATTATAAAACAGCGGCTGGCAACTGGAGTAGTAGTTGGAATACAAACTCGGACATTAATGGCACTGCTGATGAAGATTTCAACATACCTATGCAGTCCTACTCATCAGAGAATCTTGGAGAACCTACGACTGAAGATATGGATGCAGCTGTTTTGCAAAATGGAAAATCAACTGAATATTTGGGCAGACAACGTCTGATAGATATACAGATTAAAGAAGACAGGGAACTGCTCTTTTACCATGAGATATACAATCTGGGGCGCAGGAGCACCACCGTCAAAGGTTTCACCAAAACCATAGATTTCTATGCACCCGAGTACCCTGATGGACCCATAGAAGGCAATGTTGATGCTCGCCGAACGCTCTACTGGAATCCAAACGTGATAACCGATAATGAAGGCCGCGCCCGCGTGGAGTTCTACAACAACAGCTTTACCCGCCGCTTCACAATACGCGCCGCAGGCATAACCGCTTCCGGTGTACCCTATATCCTTAACCAAAATTGGTAACTTAATCCTTTTTGCAATTATGAAACGCCTTATTACTTTAACCCTAACATTAGCCCTGTGCTTTCCTACTGTCCGTGTAAGTGCAGAGAATACAGACATGCAGGATTCCAATGAATCTGCCAGTATCACAAATGACTTGATGCGTTTTGCGGGTAACATACACCAATTCAACAGCATCTTCCCGCAGGAGAAGGTCTATCTGCAGTTTGACAACACATCATACTACGCAGGTGAAACCATATGGTTCAAGGCGTTCGTAGTCAATGCATCAACACTTAGGAGGGCGCAGAGCAAGGTGCTGTACGTGGATCTTATCTCACCCACGGGCGTTCTGCTCAAGCAGCAGAAGCTCAAGGTGGTGGCCGGGCAGGCTGACGGCTCTTTCCCGCTGATGGACGGAGCTACCGAGCAGTCACGTGAGAAGATGGGAGTGATTGAGTATCCCAGCGGATTCTATGAGATAAGGGCATATACCAACTATATGCTCAACTTCAATGAGGAGACGGTCTTTTCTCGTGTGTTTGCCGTATATGAGAAGCCTAAGAAGGAGGGTAACTATTATGTGGAAACTCCTACCATAAGATACCGTTGGGAGAAGACGCAGGAGGAGATTCGTCCCGAGACGGAGAAACTGCGAAAGATAAACTGTGAGTTCTACCCTGAAGGAGGACATATAGTGATGGGCAAGCCCTGTCGCGTGGCTTTCAAAGTTACTAATGACACCGGATTCGGGATAGATGCTGACGGTATCCTCGATGATACGGATATCAGCTTCAGTACTGTTCATGATGGCATGGGATGGTTTACCTTCACCCCTACTGAACGCAGTAGCAGTGTGACTTTAAATGTTGACGGCAAGTCTAAGTCTTTCTCTCTGCCTGTTGCTGAGCAGAGCGGCGTGACTCTGCAGGTGGATGTATCTGATACGGATGAGATGCTGATGCGTATGGACTGTACGCCGGAGCTGGCGGGAGAGACACTGGGTGTGGCTATTACCTGCCGCGGTGAACTGGCTGATTTTTGTACCATAGAGACTGGCACGCAACCGGTGGATAAGACTCTGTCTATGGAAGGTGTTCCTGAAGGTGTATGCAGGGTCTATCTGTTTGGACGTGACGGCAGCATTTATGCCAGCCGCTCTGTCTATCATCACAGCAGTAAGCTTTCACCATCTATAGAGGTTTATGCTGATAAGGACAAATACGAGCCTTTTGAGAAGGTGGCGCTTACATTGAACCTTAAGGATGGTCAGGGGTATCCTTTCCGTGACCGTTTCTGTCTGTCGGTACGTGACACGC
The DNA here is from genome assembly GCA_902774275.1 of uncultured Bacteroidales bacterium. GTDB lineage: Bacteria > Bacteroidota > Bacteroidia > Bacteroidales > Bacteroidaceae > Colenecus. The sequence goes on along the minus strand of CACYHN010000010.1, from coordinate 57,601 downwards.
GCAGTCAGGGTAACATTCTGGCTGATGACCTGCGTACGTCACTGCTGCTCTCATCTGACCTGAAGGGTTTCATTGAAGATCCGTCATGGTATTTTGATACGGACGGTCCGGAACGTGATGAGGCACTTGACCTGCTGATGCTGGTACAGGGATGGGAGCGCTATGACTGGCAGACCATGACCGGGCAGAAGGAGTTCCGAGAGAGGCACAGGATTGAAGAGAACCTGACTCTGAACGGATGGGTGATGAACTCATCGGGTAAGAAGCCCATGGACAGCATAGAGGTGGTGGCGGCGCTCATGCCTACTGACAAGACGCTGTCTGAGACTTACTCATATAAGACTGACTCATCGGGTTACTTCGGGTTTGACATAGGAGCTGACTTCTATGACAAGGCACGCTTCTCCATCAGCGCACAGCCCAAGAGGAAACGGCTGATTGGACCTGATGCACGCATAGTGTTTGACCGTTCCATGTCGCCCGCCATACGTGCATTCCAACCGCAGGAGCTGGTGTTCACGGGGCTGATATCGGCTCCGGGGAAAAAGAACAGGAAGAAAGACGACGCCGCTCCTGAGGATGACTTGGAGACACTGATAAGCAAGGACAAGGGTATAGTGCTGCCGGAGGTTGAGATTGATGAGGAGCGCATGTACATAGATTACTTCACGTTCACAGCCTATGACGTGGTAAAGGATGTTGAGATAGAACTGGATAAGGGGGACTACTCCACTGACCTTTATGGCTATCTTATGGACAAGGGGTATAATGTTTTTGTGGAAACCAAACCATCAGAAGGAGGGGAACTGCTCGTAGAATTATTAATAAACGGATTTTGGCCTTTCTTCTATGTCCATGATGCCAATAGGTACAAGTACTCTGGCGTGTTTGAAGACGATCCTCTTGCAAGACTCGCAATAGACTCAAAGGACATAAAGAGTATCCTGATATATGACCGTCCCATGTATGTGATGGATATACTTTTGCAATGTCCGCTGTTTATGGATAGCCCCAAATATCAGGATTTTATAGAGGGTCTATTAGAGTCTGGCGGGGGATCGGCTGTCACTGAGGCTATGCTTGAGCGCAAGATTCTGGTTGATATTCAGATAAAGGAACCTTACGAGCTCAGTACCAGAAAAGAGATTTTCAACATAAACAAGCGTTTAACCACCGTTGACGGTTACTCCCGTCCATATGCGTTCTACTCACCGGAGTATCCCAATGGTCCTATCCCGGGTGATGTGGATTACCGTCGCACCCTCTACTGGAATCCCAATGTGGTGACTGACTCAACCGGTACTGCCCAGGTGGAGTTCTACAACAACAGCTACAGCACCAAATTCAACATAAGCGGAGCCGGCATCACCGCCTCAGGTATCCCCTACGTCCTCAACCAAAACTGGTGACCCAAAAGAGTCCCTTTTGGGCACTTTGTGACATTTTTTTGAATTTTTAGATTTACTTTTGGAGAGTTTTTGCAGCCTATATATAGAAGGTTAAGAATGACAAGGCAAGAATTTGACACATTCACGGTAAGGGTCAGGAACAAACTCCTGGCGCTGGCATGGCGTTATAAGGCCAGCGGCGGCATGGATGATGAGCCTGAGGACATTGTCCAGGAGACCTTCCTTACACTGTGGCGCCTTATCTCTGAAGGTTATCCCGTAAGAGATCCGGAGGCTATTGCCGTCAAAATAGCCAAGAACCTTGCTGCTGCAAATATACGCCGCCAGAAGACTGATACAATATCAGTTATGGAAATTGACATTGAAGGCGGCGCATCGGCGACAGAGCTTATAGATGAGCAGGATTGCCAGACAATCCGCCAGGATCTCTACAACTCACTAACCCCTACCCAGGTTCATTACCTGGAACTGAGAAATGAACTGGGCCTCTCACTTGATGACATAGCCAAGATGACCGGGAAGCCCAAAACAAGTATTAAAACAACCATCTCCAATGCCAGAAAGCAATTACTGGAGCAAATAAAGAAAACCATATGATAAAGGACAGGAAACAGAGACAGAAACTCATAGCCAGATACCTGGAGGCCGATACCACCGTCCAGGAAGAGATTATGCTGGCTGAATACTACCGGACGCATAAAGCTGAGGCCGATGAGGCAGACATAGCCCGCCTTATCCTACTGGATTATCCCAAGGCTGAAATTTTATCGGACCCCGAACGTAAAAGAGACATACGTCAGATAAGCCTGGCTATCACAACGATAGCCGCCAGCATAGCCTTGATGGTTATGTTCTTTATGCCACGTACAGAAGGTGAATTTACGCCAATGGAGGTGGTTGAGAGTATGAATTTACTGATGGAAATGGATGACCAGAACGTTGAATCTATTGTTGCAGAACCTAAGGGTACAAAGGTTATTCTGACAGCAAAGATGAAGGACGGAAGCTCAAGCACCTTCATCATGGTTCGCGACCGGAAGGACGGTTCCACCAGGATAGTTGCACAAAACGATTAAATACACAGAATCATGCTTACAATATTTCTTTCAGTGCTTTTGGCTGCAGCTCCAAATACTGTAGGAACAACAGCAGCTCGAGCCGATACTGTAAAAAATATCTCAGCAGGCGGAAATGTCAATACAGACGTTGCTGTCACAAATAATCCGGCTGAAACTGATTTCATCTTCTATGTCGATGAAGTAAGAGTGGATAAGGAGACAGCCAAGAAGATCAAACTGATTGACATTAAGACCATAACTACCGTCAGGGATCAGGCTGCCATTGACCTATACGGTCCGGATGCTATAAACGGTGTTGTTGACATCAAGACAAAAAACTGGAACAAGGACAATAAACAGCCGGTAATATCCAACAGCAGCAAGAAGAGTCTTGAATATGTTGATTTGGGCTTATCAGTTAATTGGGCCACCTGCAATATAGGCGCAGAGAGACCTGAGGAATATGGTGACTACTATTCATGGGGAGAGATTGAACCCAAAAGAAGTTACGCTTGGGATAATTATATCCATAGCAACGGTTCCAATAAAAAACTGACTAAATACTGCAGTGACAGCAGTTATGGCGATAAAGGTTTTACTGATAACAAAACCTCTCTTGACCCGGAGGATGACGTTGCTCACATCAAGTTGGGGAAAGGCTGGAGGATACCAACCAGAGAGGAGTTTGAAGAACTTATGCAGAACTGCACATGGACGTGGAACACTCTGAATGGCGTAAACGGCTATCTGGTTACAAGTAACAAATCCGGATATACGGACCGCTCCATATTCCTTCCGGCTTCCGGGTTGCGTAGTCTGTCAAATCTGTTTTTTGTGGGTCAGTATGGGTTCTACTGGTCCACTACTACAAGCAATAATTTTCCAGACAGCGCAGTCAGCCTCTACATTTTTTACGGCCAACTAAGCATAATAGAAAGTTCAGCCTACTGCCAAGGCCAATGCATCCGCCCCGTCCACACCAAATGACACAAAAGAGTACCAATGGGGACAAACCCCTTTGGTACTGAAAAAAAACATCCCTCTGCAGTTATGGTTGACGAAGTCAACGCGACCGGAGGGAGCCCCGTTTGCGGAGCAAACTAAAAAAAGGTTACTGACTTGTCAGTCTGACGAAGTCAGAATGGCAAGTCGTCCTTTTCGTTTGATGGAGCAAATGGATCCGGAGCTGCAGCGGCGGGAGCAGCCTGAACGTAAGGCTGGGCTGCAGGAGCGGCGCCGTTAACGTCATGGCTTACGCGCCATGCGCGGATGTCATTGTACCAGCGGCCGTTGAATTCACGGGCGTTGATATCGAAACTGACTACAACCTCATCACCTATATTGATGGCGGCCTGCTGTATCTTATCCTCACCAAAGATACTGAACATCATCTTCTTGGGATACTGCTCACCGATTGTCTCCAATACGTATTCCTGTATCTTCCACGGATTTCCTGATGCCTTGGCCACACCTGAACGGGGCTCAAGAACTGCAATAATTTTACCTGTAATATCCATTATTCTGAGTGTTTTTAAAATTGTTCCCGCGAATTTACAACTATTTTCCCTCACAACTAAGAATTTGTTTCAACATTTTTCCACTCATTTTTTAGGTGCAAATTATTTCCGCTTACCATTACTTTTCACTACCTTTGTATGAATTAACGCGCCTTCATAAAGGCAACAAAACATAGCAAAAACAAAATATAAGCATATATGAATTTCACAGTATCAAGTTCGGCCCTTTCAAGCCGCTTATCAGCTATCAGCCGCGTTATTAACCCAAAGGCTATCTACCCAATTCTTGAGGATTTCCTGTTCCGTATCGAAAACGGCAAACTGACTGTTACAGCCGCCGATAATGACACCACCCTGGAGACCATTATCGACCTTGTTGAATCAAGCGCCGACGGCCAGATTGCACTTCCCGCCAAGACTCTGCTTGACGCATTGAAGGAGATTCCGGAGCAGCCGCTCACATTCAACGTAAACGAAAGCAACTATGAGATAACAGTAAACTATCAGAACGGTGAGTACAAGATGGTTGGCCAGAATGCCGATGAGTACCCCACCCCCGCAGTTCTCAAGGAGGATGCTGTAAGTCTTGAGATATCGGCCCAGATACTGTCTGACGGCCTGGCACGCACAATCTTTGCCACCGCTGATGATGAGCTCCGTCCCGTAATGAACGGCATCTATTTTGACATTAATGAGGAGGGCGCCACATTCGTTGCTTCCGATGGCCACAAGCTGGTATGCAACCGCAACAGCAACGTCAAGGCTGACGGCAAGTCATCATTCATACTGCCCAAGAAGCCGGCTTCACTCTTCCGCTCCCTTATAAGCAAGGAGGCTGAGACCATAACCATTGAGTTTGACAGCCGCATAGCACGTTTCTCTCTGCCTGAGTTCCGTATGGTATGCCGCCTCATTGACGGCCGCTATCCCAACTACGGCTCTGTGATTCCGCAGAACAACCCTCACCACCTCATAATAGACCGTCAGACTCTGGTTACAGCCCTGCGCCGCGTATCAGTGTTCTCACCCGCCAGCAGCGGTCTTATCAAGCTGCGCATTGAGAAGGACAAGGTTGATATATCAGCTCAGGATATAGATTTCTCAACATCAGCCAAGGAGAGCCTCTCATGCCAGTATGAAGGCATACCCATGAGCATAGGCTTCAAGGCTGCATTCCTGATTGACATACTGAACAACATTCCAAGCCAGGAGATTACCATCCAGCTGGCTGATCCCTCACGCGCAGGTGTGATTGTTCCCACAGAGCAGGCAGAAGGTGAGAATCTGCTCATGTTGCTCATGCCAATGGTTCTGAACGACTGATGAAACTGAATCTTGACAAACCGGTAGTGTTCTTTGACCTGGAGACCACAGGCACCAACACTGTACAGGACCGCATAGTGGAGATCTCATATCTCAAGGTCTCACCCAACGGTAATGAGGATATGCATACCCGCCGTATCAACCCCGAGATGCATATCCCGGAGCAGGCATCGGCCGTACACGGAATATATGATGATGACGTGAAGGACTGCCCCACCTTCAAGGAGGTAGCCAAGGAGATAGCACGTGACTTTGAGGGAAGTGACATAGCAGGTTTCAATTCAAACCGTTTTGATGTGCCTCTGCTGGCTGAGGAGTTCCTTCGTGCCGGCGTTGACATAGACCTGAGCCGCCACCGTTTCATTGATGTGCAGGTGATATTCCACAAGATGGAGCAGCGTACCCTTACCGCCGCATACAAGTTCTACTGCGGCAAGGACCTGACCGATGCACACAGCGCTGACGGTGACACCCGCGCCACCTATGAGGTGCTGATGGCCCAGTTGGACCGCTATCCCGATAACCTCAAGAACGATATGGGATGGCTGTCAGAATACTCATCATTTACACGTAACGTTGATTTTGCGGGCCGCATTGTCCTGAACGACAAGGGACAAGAGGTCTTCAACTTTGGCAAATACAAGGATATGCCAGTTATTGAGGTGTTCCGCCGTGACCCGGGTTATTATTCATGGATTCTCCAGGGTGACTTTGCGCTCAACACCAAGCAGGTACTTACAAGAATAAAATTACAGTCTCGCTGATGGAGATACTGAACGGTAAACATATTGTTCTGGGAGTAACCGGAAGTATAGCTGCCTACAAGGCCGCATATCTGGTGCGTCTGCTCATAAAGAAGGGAGCCGAGGTCCAGGTTGTCATGACACCTGCCGCAAAGGAGTTCATCACTCCCCTAACCCTATCCACACTTACCCGCAAGCCTGTGGTCAGTGAATTCTTTGACCGCCGTGACGGCTCTTGGAACAGCCATGTAGATCTGGGACAGTGGGCTGATGCTATGCTCATTGCACCCTGCACGGCCTCCACGCTCGGGAAAATGGCAAGCGGCGTTGCAGACAATATGCTGGCTACCACATATTTCTCAATGAAGGCACCGGTATTCATTGCACCGGCCATGGACCTGGATATGTATAGCCATCCTGTTACCCAACGTAACATAGAAACTCTAAGTTCTATCGGCAACATATTCATTGAGCCGGCCAGTGGAGAACTTGCAAGCCAACTTGTAGGTAAGGGCCGCATGCAGGAGCCGGAAACAATCGTTTCCGTCCTGGAGGAATATTTCTCAAGGCAGTCCCAGCTTTCAAAAAAAAAAATCCTGATAACGGCGGGCCCTACCTATGAGGCCATAGACCCAGTTCGTTTTATAGGCAACTGGTCAACCGGCAAGATGGGATTCGCGTTGGCTGAGGAGTGTGCCTCACGCGGTGCTGACGTGACATTGATTGCCGGCCCCGTCAATCTCAAGACCGTTAATCCGGCAATAAAAAGAATTGATGTAAAATCGGCCCATCAGATGTATGAGGCAGCGATGGAGCATTTCCCGAATTCTGATGCAGCAATACTGTGTGCAGCCGTAGCTGATTTCACTCCTGCTGTTACATCGGACACCAAAATCAAACGCAAAGGTGAGATAACCCTCACGCTTAAACCCAACCCGGACATTGCAGCATCATTAGGTGCAATCAAGCGACCTGACCAACGTATGGTAGGTTTTGCGCTTGAGACAAATGACGAGTTCAGCAATGCTCAGGGTAAACTGGAGCGCAAGAACCTGGATTTCATAGTGCTCAACTCGCTACGTGATGAGGGCGCTGGATTCGGGTATGACACCAACAAGGTAACACTGATAGACCGCAAAGGGAGTGAAGAGTTACCGCTCCAATCTAAAAAGGATGTAGCAAAAGCCATAATCAGCAAACTGACCGGACTGCTGTTCTGTCTAGCTTTCCTTTTAATGCCTTTCAGGGCACAGGCTCAGGAACTCAACCCCACCCTGACAATCAACACATCAAAGATTCAAGGTACTGATAAGGATGTATTCAAGTCACTGGAAAACGCCATAAAAGAGTTCCTGACACATCAGGTCTGGACAGGTTATCATTTTGCAGAGAACGAACGCATTCAGTGCAACTTCAATTTCCTGGTGAACAAATATGAAGCCCAGACCGGCAAGATGACATGTGAACTTACCGTTCAGAGCAGCCGCCCTGTTTACGGCTCCACATATAACACTACATTGTTCAGTTTCCGTGATACAGACGTGGAATTCAACTACACGGAGCAGGACCGGATAGAATATATGCCCGGCCTTACTCCTGACAACAATCTGACAGCAATACTGGCATATTACAGTCTGCTTATCATAGGTTTGGATTTTGACGCCATGTCACCCAAAGGCGGAACAGACATTTTGAGGCAGGCAGAGAATATTGCAGCCAGTTCACAGTCTTTAGGAGGCGGATGGCGTTCATTTGACACAAAGGCCAACCGCTACTCAATCATCAATGATTATATGAACGGTACTCTGGCATCATTCCGTCAGTTGCAGTATGACTATCATCGCAAGGGGCTGGATGACATGGCCACAAATGCAGATCGAGGCCGTGCATCCATAACAGAGAGCCTGGAACTGTTACAACAGACACGTCAGGCCAAGAGCACATCGGCCCTACCTACACTGTTTACGGAAATCAAGAAAAATGAATTGATAAGCATATATTCAGCCGGCATAGAGAGCGAACGCACCAAAGTGATAGAGCTGCTTAACCGTATTAACCCTTCACTCTCTAATGACTGGAATACCATTAAGGCACAAAACTGATGCTTAAGGAAGTACACATACGCAATTACGTTCTCATAGACCGCCTGGACATAGATTTCAGGGAAGGTTTCTCTGTCATGACCGGTGAGACAGGCGCCGGTAAGTCTATAATACTTGGTGCCATGAACCTGCTGCTGGGTGGCAGGGCTGATTCCAAGACAATCATGCAAGGGGCCGATAAATGCACCATTGAGGGCAGTTTCTCTATCGATGGCTATGGTTTGGAGCAATTCTTTACTGACAACAGTCTTGACTATGACCCCAATGACACTATCCTGCGCCGCGAACTGATGCAGTCAGGCAAGAGCCGCGCATTCATAAATGATACTCCGGTATCACTCGCCGTAATGCGTGAACTGGGGTGCCGTCTCATTGACATACACTCCCAGCATCAGAATCTGGCTCTTGGCACAGAGTCTTTCCAGACAGAGGTAGTTGACACAATTGCCGCCAACACCGCCGTCAAGGCCGAGTATGAATCATGCTTTGACAAATGGAACGGCCTGAAGGCGGAACTGGAACGTCTTAAATCGGAATTTGAATCAGACAATACAGACCGCGGCTATCTGGAGTTCCAGCTTGAAGGCATAGAAAAAGCACGGCTCACTGACGGTGAGCAGGAGCAGCTTGAGCAGGAATCAGAGATTCTTGACCATGCCGAGGAGATAAAGCAGGACCTGTTCCGTGCATCAGAGATAATGGAGGGCTCAGATGACGGAGGTGCAATACAGGCGTTAAAGACAGCACTTCAGTCACTCCGCTCCGCACAGAAAAACCTGCCTGATGCCACAGAACTGGCTGAAAGGCTTGAAAGCTGCCTCATTGAACTGAGAGACATAGCTGCCACCGTAGCTGACTGTCAGGAGAAGGTAAACTTTGACCCTGCCCGTCTGGAGCAGGTCAACGAGCGGCTTGACCTTATATATTCTCTGCTTAAGAAGCACAAGAAAAACAGCATTGCTGAACTTCTGGAGTATGCGGCATCTATCCGCTCCCGCCTGGACCGCACAGACTCATTTGAGGATGACATAAAACGCCTTGAGCAACAGGTCAACGCAGCCTTCAAGGAGATGGAGAAAGCAGCCATACGGCTCACTGATACACGCAAGAAGGCATCGGACATCATTATTAAGCAGATAAAGGCGCTGCTTGTGCCCTTAGGCATACCCAATGTCCAGTTTGGAATAGAGATAACCCCGTCAACAGGCTATGACCGCAGCGGGCATGACGACCTCAGGTTCATGTTCTCAGCAAACAAGGCTGTGCCCATGCAGGAGATATCAGGAGTGGCATCGGGCGGTGAGATTGCCCGCGTAATGCTATCCATAAAGACAATGATAGCCGGGGTGCGCACACTGCCCACTATAATCTTTGATGAGATTGATACCGGAGTATCAGGTGCAGTAGCTGAGAAGATGGCACTCCTTATGGAGCAGATGGCAGGCGGCGGCCGTCAGGTTCTGGCCATAACCCACCTGCCGCAGATAGCCGCATTGGGGCGCACACACTATAAAGTATATAAGACCGATGAGAAGGATGCCACCCGCACCAGGATTGCACTTCTTGATTATGATGAAAGAATACGCGAGATTGCCTCAATGATGAGTGGCGCTACACTCACACAGGCTGCTCTTGACAACGCAAAAGCACTGATAGACAACAATGGAAGATGAGATGATATTCGGCATACGTGCCGTGATTGAGGCTGTAGAAGCCGGCAAGGAAATTGATCGCCTGCTGATTAAGAAGGATATGCAGGGGGAGCTCTCAAGAGAGCTATTCGCAGCAATCAAAGGATTGGATATTCCAGTCCAGAGAGTGCCTGTGGAGCGCCTAAACCGCATAACACGCAAGAATCACCAGGGGGTAATAGCATTTACCACCCAGATAACATACCAGCACGTTGAGGACCTTGTACCCACCCTCTTTGAACAGGGTAAGGACCCGTTCTTTATATTGCTTGACGGCGTGACTGATGTACGTAACTTCGGTGCCATAGCCCGTACGGCTGAATGCGCCGGTGTGGATGCAATCATCATCCCTTCCAGGAACAGCGTAAGCGTGAATGCCGATGCAATAAAGACATCGGCCGGAGCACTGCACACCCTACCCGTATGTCGCGAGAATCAGATAAGCTCAACAATCAAATATCTCAAGAACTGCGGAATCCGTATTGTAGGAGCTACCGAGAAAGGTGATAAGGACTATACTAAAGGTGATTACCGCGGTCCCGTTTGCCTTATCATGGGAGCAGAGGACAAAGGTATTCCGCAAGAGCACCTGGCACTGTGTGACGAATGGGCACGCATCCCTATCCTGGGCAAGATAGAGTCCCTGAACGTATCTGTCGCTGCCGGAGTCCTTATGTATGAGATAGTTAAGCAAAGACTGGCTTAATCATTCCCTCTATTTCCATAAAGCGCTGATTGTCAATATGTCAGCACACCTCTAATCATCTACGACATTTTGTCGCAGAATGGCTTGTGGCTTGCTTGTTGCGTGTCATTCCATAGAAACAAAAACATACAACTATGGAATACAACCAGAACAATCAGAACAAACCGCAAAACCTTGAGCAGTTCGCCATTAACCTTAATGAGCGGGCTCGCAAGGGCAAGCTCGATCCGGTTATAGGTCGAGACGATGAGATAAGGCGTGTTCTACAGATTCTGAGCCGCCGAACCAAGAACAACCCTATACTTATAGGTGAGCCGGGTACCGGTAAGACCGCCATCATTGAGGGTCTTGCACAGCGTATTGTACGCGGTGATGTACCTGAGAACCTTAAGTCCAAGACCGTATATTCACTTGATATGGGTGCACTGGTAGCAGGTGCCAAGTATAAAGGTGAATTTGAGGAGCGTCTTAAAGGCGTAATCAATGAGGTCATTCAGTCAGACGGAAATTTCATACTGTTCATTGATGAGATCCACACTCTGGTAGGCGCAGGAGCCGGTGAGGGCGCAATGGATGCCGCAAACATCCTCAAGCCTGCCCTGGCCCGTGGTGACCTGCGTGCCATAGGTGCCACCACCCTGAACGAGTATCAGAAGTATTTTGAGAAGGATAAGGCTCTGGAGCGCCGATTCCAGACAGTAATGGTTGATGAACCGGATGTACAGAGTTCAATATCCATACTGCGTGGACTTAAGGAGCGCTATGAGAACCACCACAAGGTTCGTATCATGGATGAGGCTGTGATAGCCGCTGTAGAGCTCTCCAACCGTTATATCACAGACCGATTCCTGCCCGATAAGGCCATAGACCTTATGGATGAGGCAGCAGCCAAACTGCGTATGGAGCGTAATTCAGTGCCTGAGGAACTGGATGAGATAACCCGTAGGCTCAAACAGCTTGAGATAGAGCGTGCCGCCATCAAACGTGAGAATGATACGGTAAAACTCAAACAACTGAATGCTGAAATTGAGGATCTCCAGAAACAGGAAAAGAGCATACGTGAGAAATGGGAATCAGAGAAGAACCTTGTATCACGTATACAGCAGGACAAGCAGAGCATTGAGCAACTCAAGATTGAGGCCGACAATGCCGAGCGTGACGGCAACTATGGCCGCGTGGCCGAGATCCGTTACGGCAAACTCAAGGAATTGGAGGCCGATATAGCCCGCATCCAGGAGGAGCTCCACTCCAAGCAGGGTGACAACGCCCTTGTAAAGGAGGAGGTTACCGCCGATGATATAGCAGAGGTGGTTTCACGCTGGACAGGCATACCGGTTAACCGTATGCTTGAGAGCGAGCGTGAGAAACTACTCCATCTTGAAGAGGAACTGCACAAGCGTGTGGTTGGCCAGGAAGAGGCTATAAGCGCCGTAGCCAACGCAGTGCGCCGCAGCCGGGCCGGTCTGCAGGATCCCAAACGTCCTATAGGCAGTTTCATTTTCCTGGGTACCACAGGCGTAGGTAAGACAGAACTTGCCAAGGCACTTGCAGAATACCTGTTCAATGATGAGAAACTGATGACCCGTATCGATATGAGTGAGTATCAGGAGAAGTTCTCAGTGACACGTCTTATAGGAGCGCCTCCCGGATACGTTGGTTATGATGAAGGTGGCCAGCTTACCGAGGCCGTAAGGCGTAAGCCCTACTCCGTAGTGCTGTTTGATGAGATTGAGAAGGCTCACCCCGATGTGTTCAACATACTGCTTCAGGTACTTGATGACGGCCGTCTGACCGATAACAAAGGACGTACCGTCAACTTCAAGAACACCATCATCATCATGACCAGCAATCTGGGCAGTGACTATATACGTGAAAAGTCTGCACAAATAGGCACATCTGATGAAAGCCGTCAGCAATGGCTTGAAGAGACCCGCAAGCACTTGCTTGAGATGCTTAAGCAGACCATCAGACCTGAATTCCTGAACCGTATTGACGAGACAGTGGTATTCATGCCGCTTAAGGAGAATGAGATCAAACAGATTGTATCTCTGCAAGTCAATTCAGTATGCAAGATGCTCAAGGAGAACGGAATCACACTTAACGTTGATGAATCTGCCGTAGAACTTATGTCAAGGGCCGGATATGATCCTGAGTTTGGCGCACGTCCTGTTAAGCGGGCTTTGCAGAACCTATTGCTGAATAAACTGTCAACTATGATTCTTTCCGGTCAGGTGGATAGGAATAAGCCTATAACAGCTTCCGCTCGTAACGGTGAAGTTATTTTCAGTTAAAGCAATAAATCTTCGACCCCTTCATGACTTGTTTCACGTCATAAAGGGGTCGTTGATTTCAATTATTGGAAAATTAGATTTTAAGATATTAAGAATAGGATATTTCGTTTTTGTCTGTAGCAAAAATAGTCGTAGAATTATTCACGAACTGATTTATTCTTTGCAAAATGATTAGTATTTGTTCCAAAAACATGGTTAAAATTACAAATTATACATGTTTTACAAATATTGAGAGTTCCTAACCTTTTATTAGGATAAAAAAATAAATCAGTTATAAGATGGTTTTCAAAAAATCTGGTTACCTTTGCCTTTGCAACCGCAAATGCAAATGGTACCTTGACCGAGCGGCTAGGTATCGGTCTGCAAAACCGAGTACGGCGGTTCGAGTCCGCCAGGTACCTCCAAACGAATAACCGGCCTAAAGGTCGGTTTTTTGTTTGGAGGTACCTGGACTACCTTTTTTCAATTTTCAATTTTCAATTTTCAATTCTCAACTGATTGTTTCGTACCTTTGCACCATGACATCAAAAGCCGTTATTCGTTCAATGCGTTTGCGCACTCTGCCGCTCTCTACGGCGGGAATTGTGCTAGGTATTATGTTGGCTTGTGCTGAGCATCAGGTGGCATGGTACGTCATTCTGCTTACCATATTGACCACTGTTTCACTACAGATTCTTTCCAACATGTCCAATGAACTGGGCGACTGGCTTAGCGGCGTTGATGGGCAAGGGCGTGAAGGACCTAAGTACGGGATTGAGGGCGGCGGACTGACTGAGGATGAGATGCGGTCTTGCATCAGGATAATGGTACTGGTATGCTGCATCTTTGGGCTTGGCATGATACGGGCCTCATTCGGGACCATATTCCGCATTGAATCTGAAATACTGGTAGTACTGGGTGCTGCAGCCATCTGGGCAGCCATGCACTACACACTAGGAAACAAGCCTTACGGATACAGGGGATTAGGTGATATTTTCGTATTCATTTTCTTTGGGATTGTTCCTGTTACGGGAGGTTTCTTTGTATGCGCGCAAGCGCTTGAACTCCCCACCTTGATCTCCGGAGCAGCCATCGGACTGTTCAGCGTAGGAGTGCTCAACGTGAACAATATGCGTGACATGAAATCCGATGCAGGCACCCGCGTGACCGTACCACTTAAGCTGGGAGAGCATCGGGCAAAAATATATCATACTGTACTCATCACAGGCGGATGGGTTCTTATGATACTTTACACGATACTGTTTACACGCGGCTGGCAGCCATACCTTTATATTATCACATTGCCGCTTTATGTAAAGCATCTGTCAGGCATCTGGAAACATTCCGGCCGTGACCTTGACCCTATGCTGCCCATGCTGGTAATATCCACATTCATCTTTGCCCTGCTTGCAGGCACAGGTTATATCTTACAATAGTTTTATGCCCAAGAAAGAAGGAATACGCGAGCTTTTTGATGACATTGCAGTCAAGTATGACCGTTTCAACCATATATCATCATTCGGTGCTGACCGTTCATGGCGCCGCAAGGCAGTGCGTGCCATAGCCGATACAGACCAGCCCATAGAGGTGCTTGACGTGGCTACCGGTACAGCTGATTTTGCCATAGCCGTATCCAGGAAAGCGGCTCCGGGCTCACACGTCATCGGGATAGACCTTTCAGAGGGCATGCTTGAGGTTGGAAAGGCCAAATGCAAGGATCTGCCCATTGACCTTGAACCGGGTGATGCTGAGAACCTGCGTTTCCAGGACGGGACGTTTGACCGCGTGTGCGTGGCATTCGGAGTACGTAACTTTGAGAATCTCATGCAGGGGCTTAAAGAGATGCTCAGAGTGCTCAAGCCCGGAGGCAAATTGATAATACTTGAACTCTCCTACCCCAAGAACAGATTCATATTCAGCCTGTACAAGTTCTACTCACTCAAGATACTGCCCAAAATAGGAGCAGGCATGACCGGAAACACAGGTGCCTTTACCTATCTTCCGGATTCCATACTCAAATTCCCTCTCCCGGAAAAGTTCATCCCGATGCTCCAGGAGGCCGGATACGCCACCGTCAAGGCACGTCAGTTCATGTTCGGAGTATGCCGTATGTATATAGCTGAGAAAAAATTATTAACTTCGCAACATGAACAATAACCTAAACAATAATTGCAAAATGAAAAAATCATTTACTTGGGCATTAGCAACAATTGCCGTACTGACCGTGCTGACCGGATGCGAGAAAGAGGATGAAGACGAGATTCCTTCTGGTGACGTAAACAAAGGAGCAACTCTTGTAAGAGCTGATGATGGTAAAGATTATTACGTCGTGGACATGGGCTATGGGGTTTCCAAACTATGGGCAACATGCAATATAGGTGCCGCATCCCCCGAGCATTTCGGTGAATACTTTGCTTGGGGAGAAACTGAAACCAAGAATAATTATGATTGGAATACATACTCTCTTTGTAATAACGACCGTTTTAAAATTAACAAATACAGTACAGACGCCCAAAACACCTTCAACAACATATCTGATAACAAAAAAAAGCTGGATGCTGAGGATGATGTAGCGACAAAGCGTTTAGGCAGCAAATGGAGCATACCTACAAAAACGGATTTTGAGCAACTGCTTTACAGATGCGATTGGAGATGTGGCAAGTACAACGGAGTTTGGGGTTATCTGTTTACCAGTAAAGATAATGGAAACAGCATTTTTATCCCTCTAGCAGGTAAACTGGATTTAAACGAACTACTGTATTCCGGAGATTATGGATTCTATTGGTCTAAAGAACTTTATGACAATAAAATTTCTGAAAGACACAATAACAATGCAAGTATATTGAAATTAACAAAGCCAACAAATCCTGTCAATTCATCATATGAAGAGCGTTACATGGGATTGCCCATCCGCCCTGTATACAAGAAATAATACCTCTAAAGAATAAGAAAAAAGATGTTGGAAAAGCACATTGTCCTGGATGACGCTGACCCCGCGGTATTTTATGGGGTAAATAATACCAATATGCAGTTGCTTAAGGCCCTGTTCCCTAAGCTGCGCATAGTGGCACGCGGCAATGTGCTACGAATCATGGGCGATGAGGATGAGACAGCCCGCTTTGAACAGGCAGTGCGCCAGCTTGAGATGTACTGCGCCAAATACAATTCACTTAAAGAAGAGGTTATTGTAGATATCGTAAACGGAGAAGAGCCCAACGGTGAAAAAAGTTCAGATGTAATACTTTTTGGGGTTACCGGACGCCCTATCCTACCCCGCAGCGTGAACCAGAAGAAGCTGGTTACTGACTACGCTACGCATGATATGCTCTTTGCCATTGGCCCTGCCGGTTCAGGTAAGACCTATACCGCAATAGCTCTGGCAGTACGTGCCCTCAAAAACAAGGAGGTGAAACGCATTGTGCTTTGCCGCCCTGCCGTTGAGGCCGGTGAGAAACTGGGATTCCTTCCGGGCGATATGCGTGAAAAGATTGATCCGTTCCTGCAACCCCTGTATGACGCGCTGCAGGATATGATTCCTACGGCCAAGCTCAAGGAGTACATGGATTTCAACATAATACAGATCGCCCCGCTTGCTTTCATGCGCGGCCGCACTCTGAATGATGCCGTAGTCATTCTTGATGAGGCCCAGAACACCACTCCGCAGCAGATCAAGATGTTCCTTACCCGCATGGGCTGGAACACCAAGATGATTGTTACAGGTGATCTCACTCAGATAGACCTGCCACCTACACAGATATCAGGTCTGGTACAGGCGCTTGAGGTACTTGACGGTGTTGAGGGGCTGAGCATTATTCGCATGACAAAGAAGGATATCGTACGCCATAAGCTCGTGACACGTGTTGTAGATGCGTATGACCGTTACGAGCAAGCACACAAGACTGACAAAAAAAGAACAATAAAACAAAATAAAGATGAGTAACGCACTTACAAGAACTGACTTCAACTTCAAAGGACAGAAGAGTGTTTATCACGGCAAGGTACGTGATGTGTATAACATTGATGATGACCTGATGGTCATGGTTGCAACTGACCGTATATCGGCCTTTGACGTTATCCTGCCCAAGGGTATTCCCTTCAAGGGCCAGGTGCTCAACCAGATTGCCGCCAAGTTCCTGGATGCTACGGCAGACATATGCCCCAACTGGAAACTGGCCACTCCTGATCCTATGGTAACCGTAGGCCTCAAGTGCGATGGTTTCCGCGTTGAGATGATTATCCGCGGTTACCTGACCGGTTCTGCATGGCGTGACTATAAGAACGGCTGCCGCAACCTTTGCGGAAACATCCTGCCTGAGGGTATGAAGGAGAACCAGAAGTTCCCGGAGCCTCTTATCACCCCCACCACCAAGGCTGAGGAGGGTCATGATGAGAATATCTCCAAGGAGGAGATCATTGCCCAGGGCCTGGTAAGCAAGGAGGATTATGAGGTTATGGAGAAGTACACCCGTGCCCTCTTTAAGCGCGGCACCGAGATTGCAGCCCAGAAAGGCCTCATTCTGGTTGACACAAAGTATGAGTTCGGCAAGCGTGACGGTAAGGTATATCTGATTGATGAGATACATACCCCTGACAGTTCACGTTATTTCTACGCTGACGGATATCAGGAGAAATTTGAGAAGGGCGAGCCCCAGAAACAGCTCTCCAAGGAGTTCGTACGCCAGTGGCTCATTGAGCACAACTTCATGAACCAGCCCGGTCAGGTTATGCCTGAGATTACCGATGCTTACGCTGACAGCGTATCAGACCGCTATATCGAGCTCTACGAGCACATAGTAGGTGAGAAATTCGTAAAAGAGAGTGGCACAGATCTGGCCTCACGCATTGAGAAGAACGTAACCAACTGGTTGAACAAGAAATAATGTTTTCTTTATTTATCATATTAGGTTGCGTACTGTTTGTCATCTCAAAGGCAGTAAACAACGCATTGAATAATCCTAATGATTCCTCTTTCAATAAGCAGGAATCTGCCGATTCGCAGCAGTCTGAGGGAAAGGATCCGGATTTTGAGCCGATACCCATGGGTGATGAACCGGAGTTCAAGCCTGCATACAATGAACCGGAGCCGGAGCCTGTCTATAATGAACCGGAGCCTGAACCTAAATACGAGCAGCCCAAACCCCAACCGCAGCCTGTAAGCAAGGACTACAGTTCATACGGTCATCTGTTTGGTCTGATAGGTAAACCTCTGGCCCACTCTACTTCAAAAGTACGTTTCAACCAGTTCTTCAGGAATCAGCATATCAATGCCTATTATGAGAATTTTGAAATTGAAGAGATTGAACAGGTAAAGAATCTGGTTTCTGCCAACCCCAATCTGTGCGGTTTCAACGTAACCATACCCTACAAGCAGGATATCAAACCATTTCTTGACCGACTGGATGAAACAGCTCAAGCCATTGGAGCGGTCAATACTGTAAAGGTGTTGCACCGTGACGGTGGCATAGAACTAGTAGGATACAATACAGACTGGATTGGATTCAACAAATCATTCGGAGCTCTGCTTGAAGGTCATCACAAGGCCCTTATCTTAGGTACCGGTGGCGTATCAAAAGCCGTCAAGTACGCTCTTGATACACTTGGCATAGAGAATAAGTTCGTATCACGTAATTCCACATTTGATATATTGGGTTATTATGAACTGTCACCCTCCATCATGGATGATTATGACGTGATCGTAAACTGCACGCCCATGGGAATGTGGCCGGAAACAGACCAATGCCCCGATATACCTTACACCTTCCTGTCAGAGAGACACCTGCTTCTTGACGTGATAGCCAATCCTGATGAGACTCTCTTCATGAAGAAAGGACGCGAGCATGGAGCTACAGCCAAGGGCGGCAAGGATATGCTTGAGCAGCAAGCTGTTGCCGCTTGGGAGATCTGGAACAGCATTGAAGTATGAGGAAAACGTTAGTATCGGTTATTCTTGTCCTGCTGTGCGGATTCATATCGGCCAAGGTTTACAAGCCTGCCGATATCACACCAGTACATCTGCAGGACCAAGGCCGATACACCTCTAATCCTGACGGCATACTCTCTGATCAGGCGGTTACACGCATCGACGCCGCTTTCCGTACCGTCGAGGACAGCACCGGCATACAGACTCTGGTGGCTGTAGTTGGTGAAATTGACCCGGATGACTGCTTTGAGTTTACCCACCAGCTCGCAGAGAAAGTTGGTGTCGGCCGATCCAGCTCCAACAATGGACTGGTAATCCTGCTCTCCACAGGTGAACGTTGCGTTCAGTTCGCTACAGGTTACGGCATTGAGGGAGTATTACCCGATGCCATCTGCAAACGTGTCCAGGAACGCTACATGAACCCACATTTTGCCAATGGCGAATGGGATGAAGGCATGATAGCAGGAGCAGAGGCTCTTAAGGAGATACTACTCAAGGGAGAATATGATGATGACGATGATGATTTGGCTGACACATCGGTTTTATATGTTTTTCTTGGCATATTGTTGCTAATCACAGGATTAGTGATTGCTATGTATAGAAAGAGCCGCAAATGTCCCAAATGCGGTAAGATTGCATTGAAACAGGTGAGTATTTCAACTATATCCAATCATAATGGCGTTAAGAAAGAGCTTCTTACCTTTAAGTGCAGCCACTGTGGTTTTATCACCTCAAGAAACCGCACATCTTATTATTCAACCGGTACAGGAAGTCACGGTAGCGGCCCACACATTGGAGGCAGTTTTGGCGGAGGCGGACATATGGGCGGAAGCTATGGCGGAGGCCATTTTGGCGGTGGAGGAGCCGGTTCACGTTTTTAATTGAAAGTAAATGTTTTAACTATAGAAAGATGAAAAAGAAAAGTACTTGGATTATCATTGCTGCAATAGCAGTCATTGTAATTTGGGGTATCAAAGTCAACAACAGCATGGTGACAATGGAAGAGACCGTAAGCAAGGCCTGGGCCAATGTGGAAAACGTCTATCAGCGTCGCGCCGATCTCATCCCCAACCTTGTAAATACCGTCAAGGGCTATGCACAGCATGAGACATCTACATTTGAGGCTGTTGTTAACGCCCGCGCCAAGGCAACCTCAATCACGGTCAACCCTGAGAATATGACCGCCGATCAGCTCAAGGAGTTCCAGAAGGCACAAAACGAGATTGGAGGTGCATTGGGCCGCCTTATTGCCGTCAGCGAGTCTTATCCTGAACTCAAGGCCAATGAAAACTTCAAGGAACTCCAGGCTCAGCTTGAGGGTACCGAGAACCGCATTGCCGTGGAGCGTAAGAACTTCAACGACGAGGCCTCAAAGTTCAACACTTATATCCGTAAGTTCCCGCAGAGTATCATTGCAGGCATGTTCGGTTTTGAGAAGAAGCCCTATTTTGAGGCTGAGGAAGGTGCAAACAAGGCTCCCACAGTACAATTCTGATTATGAACGAACGTTATATGCTACGCGGCGTATCGGCATCCAAGGAGGATGTCCACAACGCCATCAAGAACATAGACAAAGGCCTCTATCCCAAGGCTTTCTGCAAGATCATACCTGATATCCTGGGCGGTGATCCGGAGTACTGCAACATCATGCATGCCGATGGTGCAGGTACAAAATCATCTTTGGCCTACGCCTACTGGAAAGAGACGGGTGACCTCTCCGTATGGAAAGGCATTGCACAGGATGCCCTGATCATGAATATCGATGACCTGCTATGCGTAGGTGCAGTCGATAACATTCTGGTAAGCTCCACCATAGGTCGTAACAAGAACCTCGTACCCGGCAGCGTAATCAGCGCCATCATAAACGGAACTGATGAACTGCTGGCAGAACTGCGTGAAATGGGCGTAGGAGCCTACGCCACAGGCGGTGAGACTGCCGATGTAGGTGATCTGGTACGCACCATCATAGTGGATAGCACCGTAACCTGCCGTATGAAACGTAGCGACGTTATCAATAACGCCAATATACGTCCGGGTGACGTTATAGTAGGTCTGTCATCATCAGGACAAGCTACATATGAAAAGGAGTACAACGGCGGTATGGGCAGCAACGGTCTTACCAGCGCCCGTCACGATGTATTCAGCAAGGATATAGCCAAGAAGTACCCTGAAACATATGACCATGCGGTACCTGAGGAACTGGTATATTCAGGCGGTCTAAAACTGACCGATAAGGTTCAAGGTTCACCCCTTGATGCCGGCAAACTGGTGCTCTCACCCACCCGTACCTACGCTCCTGTAGTAAAGAAACTGCTCGACGCATTGCGCCCGCAGATCCACGGAATGGTTCATTGCTCCGGCGGTGCCCAGACCAAGATCCTGCACTTTGTTGAGAACGTACATGTAGTAAAGGATAACCTCTTCCCCATTCCGCCGCTGTTCCGCACTATTCAGGAGCAGAGCGGTACTGACTGGAAAGAGATGTACAAGGTATTCAACTGCGGTCACCGCTTTGAGGTCTATCTGCCCAAGGAGTTCGCCCAGCAGGTTATTGACATCAGCAAGTCATTCGGCATCGATGCCCAGATCATCGGCCGCATCGAATCCTCAGACCACACTCACCTCACTATTCACAGCGAGTACGGAACGTTTGAATATTAATTGAAAATTGAAAATTATAAAAGACCTTCGGAGAAATTCCGAAGGTCTTTTAATGACGCGGGCTCTTCTACGCACCGGATGGCCATTTTCAATTCTCAATTTATTTAGTTTCATCCCAGGAACTTGCCGCGGTTCTGTAGGCCTAGCAGGCCTGACATCAGGAAGATGATGCCGGCTACTACCATGAGGATGCGGTTCTTTAGCAGGATTACGCTCCAGATGGCAGCATTGATGTTCTCCGGCTCCTCATACGGGTTTATGGTTACATCCCATACCTTGTTCTCAACAAGCTGAGTATTACCAAGAATCAGCGCCAGTATCACCGTGAGTACAGAGAGTACGGCGGCAGCGTTTCCGTTGCGGATGAGCGTTGAGTACAGGAATGCCAGGTTACCGAACAGCATGACCGGAATCATAAGGTGCGCCGCCATTATGAACGGTTGTACCGGATAGAGCAGGATCCTGGCCAGGAAGGCGTATACCACAAGAATTAGATATACCTCCACATATATCATCACCAGGCGGAACAGCCATACCTTATACATGTAGTTAGGTATGCCGAACAGGAGTTCCAGGATACGGTGATCAGCATCATTCTGAATTCCGAAACATGCCGGATAGAACACCAGCAGCAGGCCCGGTATGGTAAGCTGGCCGTAAACCATACTGTGACTCAACTCCGTGCCTCTGGATGCTGCTGAGAACATGAGGAAGAAAAACAGGGCCAGGCCCACCAGCAGGAACCAGATGAACTTGCCGGAAAATATGATCCTCATATTGTAACCGCACAACTTACCGAAAGATTTAACTGTATCTAATGCTGACATAGTTCAAATTCCATTTTAAAGGTTTTTCAATAAGCATAGGTATGCATCCTCAAGGTTTGGCTCAGCAAGCTCAGCACCAGGCCATGGGCATACTGGCGATATGTAACGCACCTTGATCTTGTCACCATCCTGGATATGATTTGCAATAAGCTTCTCATCCAGCTCAGCTAAGCGTGATGCCTCAATGTCAAACAGCCATACCTTGTCCTTAGCCAGATTTATCATCTCAGAAGGCAGGCCAAAATACTTGAGCGAGCCCTTTTCAATGACCACAACCTGATTACATGAGCTGGCTATATCCTCAATGATATGGGTAGAGAATATCACTATACGGTCACGGCTCAACTCAACCAGCAGGTTACGGAACCTGATGCGCTCTCTTGGATCAAGACCTGCAGTAGGCTCATCGACCACAAGGATCCGCGGCAGGTTAAGCAGGATGAGTGCAATGCCTATGCGCTGCTTCATACCGCCGGAGAATGAACCTATCTCAGAGTTACGCTGTTCATACATATGTACCGATGTAAGCACGTACTCCAGTCTCTCACGACGCGTTTTCTCATCAGTAATACCCTTAAGGATAGCCTGATAGTTGAGGAAATCCCACGCGCTCATGGACTCATACATACCGAACTCCTGAGGCAGGAATCCGATAAGGCTCTGCAACTCCTCCCTGTACTTGAGGGTATCCATGCCGTTGATGAACACCGTTCCGTAGCTTTGGCGCAGGATACCGGTAACTATGCGCATGAACGTGGATTTACCGGCTCCATTGGGGCCAAGCAAGCCGAACATACCGCTGTGAATCTCAAACGTGACGCCACGCAGAGCCTTGAACGGTTTCTTGCGTTTGCCGATGATAGGAATGCTCTTAACGAACACGAACCATGCCCGACGCATTCCGGCGGTCTCACCCTTAAGACGCTCCACGTTTATATTGTTTGCATAGAGATAGTCAGATGTCTTGCGGATGCAGAGTCCAAGAATCCAGACAACCGCAATGAAGACCATGAATCCCTTGCTCTCAATCTTGTGGCTGAGGAATATCATTGCACATATCGGCAATGCCCAGTAGAGAATCTTCTTTATAATTAATACTGCTCTTGCTCCACTCTTGAACTTGTATCCAATATACTCCAGAACAGCCTTAAGTATATTGTTTATGCCAGCCAGCGTAATGATGGTCATAAGCAGTATCCAGAACTCCTTCTCAAAGTACCATCCGGCCAGATATCCTGTATATCCGAACACCACAACCTGCCACAACAGGCTTATAAAATCCTTTGCGTGATGGAAGCTGCGTGAAAGCCCTAACCTGCGGCGTATGTTCAGTCCGCTACGCCACTGGCGCAGGAACAGGCTGTACCAGTCATATACCTTGACAAGGTTACGCACCTCAATGACAATAGGCTCATTCTCCTTTACGATATCCTTACGTGCTATCCTTACAGAGCTCTTTATGAAATATGTCACTCCAGGAATGGCAACAGACAGAATGATTATATAAAGAAGTATCATGAACACTCCGTCCACACTTGTAAAGATCACTATCAGACCCACAATGAACAATATGGCATGCAGGATATGGGTATAGCGGCCCAAGCCCTTATACCAGGCCCTCATATTCTCAAATGATATGTAGAGCGTAGGTATGAGCAGCAGTGTAAGTATGGCAGAGAACGTGAGTCCGCCTATTACGGTAAGCGCAAACGGAGCGCCTATGGCACCGGCATACTCATCATCACCCATAGCCATGGGAATAAGCGTAACGATGGTAGTGATGGTGGTTATGCAGATAGGCCTGAGACGTGAATAACCGCTGGTCATGATAGCTCTCATACGGCCATAGCCTCTGCGGCGTAATGTAGATGAGTAGTCTATCAGGATGATACCGTTGTTAACCACTATACCCAGCAGGATAAGGAATCCAGTCAGGGTATTGGCATTCATCAGGCTGTTGCCTGACAGCAGCAGCGCCAGCAATGAGCCAATGGCTGCCAACGGTATGGAGAACAGCAGTACCAGAGGTGTGGTAAGTGACTCAAAGGCCGATGCCAGTATCATGAATATCAGTATGATAGATGCCAATATCAGGAACTTGAACTCACTGGTAGAGTCATCACCGCGCTGAACCTCAAGAGCCAGGCCTGAAGGCAGGTTGTAATTGGCTATCAGGTCATCAATTTGGTCATGATAATCATCAAGCACATCTTTAGGCAGATCCTCACTCTGCGAAATGGCGTATGTTACATTTACACGGCGGTCACGGTTAACACGCCTTACTTCCGACGGGCCACGGCTCAGGCGGATGCTTGCTATCTGCTGCAGCTCATGAGTACCGCCGTTTGCATCAGTAACAATGACACGACGCAGGTCATCCATGGTTTTCTCCCAGCGTGCCATCTCCTCCTCTTCCTCAGTGATATCATCCATTATGACAATGTCATACTCATCAGTACCCACCTTGAAGCTGGTACCGGTACTGGTGGTACGGTTCAGGGAACCCAGAGCCTGTGTAATTGCCTGGTTGGTGATATTGTATGATGCCAACGCTACAGGATCAAAGGTAAGCTGTACCTCACGACGTCCACCGGGATTGTCAACCCTAACGTCACGAACAAACTCCAACTGTTCCAGATAATACCTTAGGTTATTGGAAACCACACGCATGGTCTCGGTATCAGAACCCTTGACAACTATTCTCTCCGTATTGTCACCCACGCCCAGAACGCTCATGAAACGTGTCAGTGAACTGAGTCCTGATGCACTCTGGTTTCCACGGGCATAGCCTGGAGTAACACGCACGTCTATATCGCCATCAAGAGTAAGCTCATCACTCAGCTGTTCAACAAGTTGGCTTATGGTTACACCACCCTTTTTGTTATAACCATCCTGTAGAGTCAAGGTAATTGAGGCCTGATCTTCCTGAATGCGGCTTATCACATCCTTTTTCTGAGGCAGGCTATCCAAACGTGACTCAAGAGTTGCCGTCGCCTCATCAGTATCATCAAGAGTGCTGCCGCTTGGCATGGTGATGTTGATATTGATCCTGTCACTGTCCACCTGACGGTTCTGACCGGTATTGCGCGACAGAGCGAATATGAATGCAATAACCAGAACGGCAACCGCAGTGCCGACCGTTGGTCCGGGCTTGCGCAGACAGGTCTTGAGCAGCGTTGAATACATCTGCAGCGGACGGTCATGAATGGACATCTTACGGAAGAAGACGCTGTTGCCGCCTCCGCCGCGTTCCATCATGGCAGCAGTTGCCATAGGTATGAACGTTACAGCCACCAAGAGTGAGAATATCAGCGTAGAGATGATTGAAAAGCCTATATTCCTACCCAATAGTTTGATCATCGGCTCATCAGAGAACACAAACGGCAGGAACACAGTTATTGTAGTAAGTGTTGATGCCAAGAGCGCCTTACGCACCTCCTTTACGCCCTGCAGAGCCGCCAATCGCGGCGGCATTCCCATGGAAGCCAGACGGTATATGTTCTCCAGCACAACTATACTGCTATCCAACAACATACCTATAGCCAGCGCCATACCTATAAGGGTAAGGGTGTTTATGGATATATCTGCAGCATAAAATACATTGAATGCCGATAATATTGAGACAGGTATTGACAATGCAATAAAGAATACCAGACTCAGGTTGCGCAGGAAAAACCAGAGCACCAGAATAGCCAGCATACCACCCATCAAAGCCAATTTGACTATCTGTGATATGTTGTTGCTTATCTGGTCTGCCGAGTTTGACTGCACCACAAGCTGCAAATCCTGGTTGGCCACTTCACGGTTTATCTCATCAATACGCTTAAGGGCTCTATTGGAGAGTTCAAGAAGATTCTCTCCGGCACCGTTGACCAAAGATACGGAGATGGCATCCATACCGTTAACACGGCTTATGGTAGTCTCTTCCTTATAGTCAAAGAACACCGTGGCCACATTCTTAAGGTATACAGGTCCATTGGCAACCACCAGGTTCTCCACCTGTGACACATCATCATAGTTGGCGTCAAGCTGCACATAGTATTTTTTGTCAGGCTCACTTATAAAGCCCAGGAAAGTACGCTCCTGATTATACTGGCTCAATGCCTGGCTTATCTGTGCATTGGATATGTGCAATGCCTGCATAGCCTCCGGGTTGGAGCGTATCTCTATGGATTTGACACGACCACCATAAACAGTTACACCTGCTATGCCGTCTATACTCTCCAAACGAGGTACCACATCCTTGTCAACGATGGCTCTCAGACGGTCAACACCACCTGATCCGCGCACCTGCAGTGACATGAACTGGTTACTTATGCCATTGAGGTTAGCCTGCTGGACATTCACCGTGACATCCGATGGAAAATCGCCCCGTATGGAGCTTATCTTCTCCTGCAGTTTCACGGTGGTCATCTTGAGATTGGTGCCTCTCTTGAAATCAACCCTGATGGAACCCTGTCGGCCCGATACCGTTGATTCCATGTTCTCCACACCACCTACAGCGCTTATGGCTCCTTCAAGCGGGATTACCACCTGCTGCTCCATATAAGACGGAGTGAGGTCACTTCTGGACGAGGCGGTAATATAAAGCTGAGGCAACTCAGTATTGGGCAGCAACTCAACCGGCAACTGCTTGTACGAGAAATAGCCCAGCAGCGTGAGCGCCACCAGAAGCATGCAGATAGTTACCCTTCTGTCAATAAATGACTTCATTACTTTCCAGTGATTCTTATTTTGGCGCTTTCAAATACATAATAAACACAAGGTATCACAACCAGACTCAAAAGAGTTGAAGTGAAAAGACCGCCTATCACGGCAATTGCCATAGGTGAACTCAGTGATGCGCCATCACCCAGTCCGAGTGCCATTGGCACAAGTGCCAGGATTGTGGTAAGACTGGTCATCAGGATAGGACGGATACGCTGCTGCCCTGCCTCTGCTATGGCATCGGTAAGGCTCAGACCTGACTCCTTGAGCTGTCCTATACGGTCCACCAGGATGATGGAGTTGTTTACCGCGATACCGGCCAGCATCACCATACCTATGATACCCATGATATTCACCGTTATACCTGTGATGAGGAACATCAGTACCGCGCCCACCAAAGCCAGAGGAATGGTAAGGAGGATGGTAAACGGATGCAGCAGTGATTCAAACTGCGATGCCATGACCATATATACCAGCACGATAGAGAGCACGAGTGCCAACAGTAGGCTATTCATGGACTCTGCTCGGCGCTCCTCCTCACCTGTCACGTTAATGGAGTAGTTCTGCGGCAGTTCTATTCCTGATACGGCGTCTCTTACTCTCTGAGCAGCTTTATCAAGTGATACTGACTCATCGATATCGGCCGTAACGCGTGTCACACGGTTCTGATTGAGACGATAAATCTCCTTTGGTGCAGTACTCTCACTTATCTGGGCCAGCTCAACAAGACGGAAATCCTTCTGGCCCGATGTTATGACCATACTGTTAAGGTCTGCCAGAGACACGCCCGGAACCTTGATGCTGATATCTCTCATATCACCCTTGTAGTCCATCTGTCCGGCTTCACGACCGGCCAAGTGCTGCTGTATCTGTGTGATTATGGTTGATACGTTTATGTTGTTCATACCGGCCAGGGCACGGTCAACCGTGATGATGATTTCAGGTGCACCGCCAGCCAGCGAGCTCTCAACATTATACAGGCAGTCAATTGAGTCAACAGCAGCTTTAACCTGATCTGTCAGTGAAGCCAGCAGATCCAGATCCTCACCCTTTATCTCAACTACAAGAGGAGCATCCTCAGTACCCATCAGTGAACCCAGCGAGTTGTCATCCTGGGTAAATGAAAGTTCCATACCCTCCACGCCGTCTATATAGGCAGCCAGCACCTCCGTGAGATAATCAGGAGAAACTGCTGACGCGTTAGAGAGCTGAATCTTCATGGTAGCAGTATTCTCACCCTCAAAATCCATGTTCTGTGCCGATGCACCCGGTCCCACATGAGTGTATATCACACACTCAGGATCCTCAGACAGGTCAAACACCAGATTCTCCAGGTTCTCAAGGGTAGATGACGTACGGTCCAGGCTTGTACCTTCAGCCATACGGATCTTCACGTTTATGGTATTGGCATCAGTCTTGGGCATGAACTCGGTACCCACATAAGGCAGCAGGAATATGGTTCCTGCCACCAGGATTACTGAGCACAAGATCACCCACCAACGCTTCTCCACAAGTTTCTTAAGGAATGAAGAGTACCCCTTTATGTTCACTGAACTGAAGTTCTTGAGCGGAGCAACCTTCTTCCTGCCGAATATACGCTCATACAGCGTAGGTATCACCAGGATAGCTACAAACAGTGATGAGAGAAGTGAGAACGTAACAGTCCACGCCTCATCCTTGAAAAGTTCACCCGTAGCACCGTGCAGATAGACTATAGGCAGGAATACCACAATGGTAGTAAGAGTTGATGCCGATACGGCACCACCCACCTCAGATGTACCTGTAATTGCGGCATCACGCACTGAAAGGCCGCGTTCCTGATTCCTGAATATACTCTCGATAACCACAATGGCATTATCCACCAGCATACCCGCTCCAAGCGCAAGACCTCCCAACGTAAGGATGTTAATGGTAAGTCCGCTAAAGAACATCAGGTTGAAAGTGGCTATTATGGAAACAGGTATTGAAACGGCCACGATAAGGGTTGTCCCCACCCTGCGCAGGAACACGAACAGTACTATCACCGCCAGCAGGATACCCAGCATGGCGCTGTTCTTGACCTCACCTATTGAATCGTTAATGAAAGTGGCCTGGTCACTTATTATCCTGAAATCATATCCGGGCAGCGACTTCTGTATCTTGGTAAGACTGGTCTTTATACCTTCAACAGCCTTTACAGTATTGTAATCCATCTCCTTGAATACAGAGATGCCAATACTGCGGTTGCCGTTAACCCTTACAATGTTCTCCGGTTCACGGTTCTCAAAGTGTATGGTTGCCACGTCACGCAGATAGATAGGTGCCATGCTTGCCGATGCAAACTCACCCACCTGCTGCGCTCCCGGCTGTGCAGACTCGGTATTCTTGTATCCTACTATGATATTACCGAATGCAGTCTCATCAGTCAGCGTATTTGAACCGGTCACAAGATACTGGTAACCCTGTTCCGTTATCCTTCCGCCCGATACCCTCTGGTTGTTCTCCTGGATACGTGACGATATGTTCTCAACGGTTATGCCAAAAGCCTGCAGTTTGTAAGGATCAGCCTCTATCACCAAGTTGGTAAACTCATCGCCTGCCAGTGACACATCAGCCACACCCTCAACCCTCATCAGTTCATTGCACACATATGAGTCAGCCACCTTGCGGAGCTCGGCCATATCGGCGATATCCGGATTGGAGAAACCTATTATCATTATGGGAGCAGTGGTAGGATCCTTCTGGGAGATTCTGAGGTCTGTCACACGGCTGTCCTGAGAGAAACTGCTCATGGCCTTCTCCAGATCCAGGAACGCCTCATCCATATTCTTTCTCCATGCGTACTCTACCGTCAGTCTGGCTGTACCCACCTTAACTACCGATGATACATTGCGCACGTCACTCTGACGGGCAATCTGAGACTCCATGCTGCGCACGAACTGTTTCTCAATCTCTTCTGGCGGACGCTCGCCAGCGTCTATCTCAACAAACAGGCGGGGGCTGTTCATGCTTGGAAGCAGCTCCACGCTCAGCCTGTCATATGATATCTTTCCGAGCAGCAGAATGGCCAGCACCGCCATAGTGACAGTGACCGGATTCCTGACCGCCCAACTAACCAGTCTTTTCATCCTTTTCTCTGTGTTATCTTTGGATCTTAACCTTTGAACCGTCTCTCAGGGTCTCAAAACCGCGTACAATCAGCTGATCGTCCTTATCAAGACCGCTCAGAACCTCTACGCTGTTCTTCTCTTCCAATCCCAGCCTTACCTGCTTTGCAACGGCTATACCCTGGTCAACAACAAACACGGTACGTCTGTTACGCTCGTTACGTACAATGTTCTTGGGTATCACGATAGTTGAGCTGTGGCTCTCAGTAACGATATCGGCCTTTACGAACATACCCGGCCTGATAAGCAGCTTGCTGTTATCAATCATAAGCTTACCTTTAAATGTACGGGTCTCAGCGCTGATAGCCGGAGAAAGCTCAGTAATCTCACCCATGATAGTGTCCTTAGGCAGAGTATAATGAGTGATGTAAGCCTTCTGGCCCACTTTCACCTCATTGATGGCACTCTCAGGCAGATTGATCTCAAGCAGCATGGAGCTGTAATCCATGATGGTCACCACTGATGTACCGCTGTTAACCTTGGCCTCCTTTGAGTAATGCGGAAGATTCACTATCACGCCGTCAAACGGAGCACGGATGTTCATCTTCTCAAGATTCATCTGGGCATTCTCATAGTCCAGACGTGAATTCATGATCTTGATATCCGAGTTCTTGACCTCAGTAAGTGTGGCCCCCCCCTTGTCATACAAGGATTTTGTCTTGACCTGCTCCTGCTCAGCCAGCTCCAGGTTCAGACGTTTGGTCTCTATTGATATGCCGTTCTCATATGACTTATCCTCAATACGTACTATCAAGGCGCCTTTCTTGACCTTGTCACCCAGTTTATAAGGCTTACCGGTGGCAGGGTTGTTCTGGAGATGATACTTACCGGCCATCTCAGTTGACAATTCAGCCTCGGCACTTGACACAGCCGTGCTGTTTGTGGTAAAGATCCTGCTTACGGATCCATAGGTAATGTCAGATACAGATACCGGTGTGGGTATCTCATTACGGTTCATAGTGTTCTCTTGCCTGCACCCTGCCATAAGGAGTGTAAGTGCAGTCAGTGTAAGTACGCTGATTCCTGATTTCATATGCTGTTTCATTTTTATTATTTCTTTTTGTCGTTACTCTTTTCATATGTCATGGGAGCCACCGGCTCATCCTTCTCAAAATCATAAAGTGTCAGTATCTTGAGATTAAGAAGCTGAACCTTGTAGTTTATGATAGCCTGTGTATATGACATCTTGCTGTTGGAAAGCTGAGTCTGGAACTGGTTCATCTGCATACCCGTAAGCTCACCGTTACGGTAACGCTCCTCATTGAGGTCATAGGTAAGCTGTGCGTTCTTCTGGCTCTGCTCTGCTATGGATATCTGCCCCAGCAGGTTATCCAGGCTACGGCATGTGCTGCGTACGTTCATCTCTATGCTCTTAAGCTCCTCCTCGGCACTAAGCTCAAACATCTTGCGTTCTATCTCAGCAGCCTTGATACGTGCCTTACGTGCGCCCCAGTCAAAGATAGGTACACTGAATGAGATAGCTATACGCGGGTTGTTGGTGGGATTGTCATAAACATGATTGAAATCCTCGCTATCACCCATGATACCCAATGAAAGTGAGATATTTCCGCTAAAGCTGTCATTATCCTTGACCTGCACCATAGACATCTCCTGCTGCTCACGCGATATCTGGCGCTGACGCAGTTCCAGTCTGGTGGTAGTGGCGCTCTCAAGAGCTTTGTTGATATCCACATATACCGGATCAGCCTCGATATCGCAAACCACGATGATATCCTCCTCAAGAGGTATGCCAAGCGCCTGTTTGAAATTATCCTTGGCATTCTCAAGGCTCACCCTCTGGTTCTCCAGGCTTGAACGAGACTGGGCCAGGTTGAGTTCTGCCTGATAGTACTCATCCTTGGTCACAAGGTCAGCATCAACCTTATCCTTTATTATATTGAAGTTCTTCTCTGCATTCTCCAGCTCCGACTCACTTATTGCAAGGTTCTGCTGTGATACGAACAGGCTGTAGAACTGACTTGTTATGTTACGCTCCACATTCAGCATCTGCAAAGCATAACTTATGCGGGCATTCTCATAATTCATCTCTATCTGGCGCATATTCATCTTAGTCTTGTTGTAAGTGAATATCGGCTGCGTCAGACTCAGGTAAAGACGGTTACTGAATGCACGGTTGCTGTTAGTATTACCTCCTATTGACGATTCATTGTTCTGCCATGACAGGCTGTTGTTGAGTGACAACGTAGCATCGGTCCAGATAATGGGTTGCGATATACTGAATGTTCCCGATGATGACAGCGAGCGGTTGGTGTACCAGTCTGAATAACGGCTGTCAAACTGACGGGACTGTGAGTAAGAGAGAGGCTCCAGGTTAAGTGAGAACCTGGACTTGAGTGATGCCTTCTGGGCTATCAGGTTCTGCTCATACCGCTCCATACTCATACGGGAGTTAATCAGATCGGGATTATGCTGGGCACTGTACTCAAGAGCCTGCTCCATGGTCATGACAATCTGCGCCTGCGCTCCGGTCTCTATGGCCGAGGCGGCTGCAAGCACAAGAACTGCCTTCTTTAAAAAATCTCTTTTTATCATATTCTTATCTGTTATTTCGCTTAACGGGAATTTTCTCTCTTAACCAACTTGACGGCATCAGCCACAATCACGTTTACGCCTGATTTGTTGTTCAGCGTAACCTTCACTGTATCCGCCTCAAAACGGAACGTACCCAAAAGATTCCATCCCTCATCGGCACGCCACATGTTCATTGAGACACGGTCACTTGAGTTGAACTGCCCTATCTCAAAGTTATAGTCATTGGTAACCCTGCGGCCATTGTTGTTATTGTTATTATTGTTGTTCCACCTACGGTTACGATTATTGTTGTCAGACATATCCGGAGACGCGTAGTAATATACGTCATAGACTCCTGCAGCAGTCAAAGGAATTTTCCATCGTGCATACTGGGAGCCGTCACCCGGGGATATGATATATGCCGAGCGTATATAATCACCGTAAAAGTTCTGGTTTATCACCAGTGTCCACTGGCTGTATGTACGCCAGTCAGAGAAACCCTCATAAATGAACTCATTGTTTTTCTCCCTGGACTTGTCTATCCATTTTGACAGATAACCGGTTCTGAGCGGTCTTGAAAGGGAGAACAGTTCACTATCCTCATTATCAACTATTATCTCACCCGGAAGCGCATTATCCACTCCGCCGCGAACGGCATAAACACCCTCAGGGATTAGTTCCGTGCCGGTATATGTACTCCAGTCTGCGCTGTTAAGAGTCACATCATGCGGCAGGTTTGATGAGAGCATAGTGTTTACCCTTATTAAGCCGGGAGAGTTGAACCAGTGGGTCACAAGCCTGTGTGTCTCATGTGCGCCTACGCTAACTGTCATGCTTGTGGGTTTATCCTCATCACCGGCATTCTCAATCTCATAGAATACGAACTCAACATTTACGTAACCCGGATTGTCTGATATATTCTCAAACGCTATCTCAGCCTGATAAATATCAGCAGTATCGGTAGTGACAGTTGTAATCTGCGGAGTACCTACCTTGAAGCATGCCAATCGTGCCGGCTGGTTCCAACTCTCAATCTTATCTGTCAGGTCAACACCTGAGTAGCTCTGCACCCAGTCCAGAATTGAATCAAATGATGAATTGGTAAACTCTTTAGCTCTGCTCCTAGCGGTTATAGAGTCAACCATAGTCTCATAACCCATCACAGCCGATACCGGAGCAAAGAAATCCCTTGTCTTGAGTGCCAATGCATTATCAGCCAGGTCCTCCCACTCCGGGTCTGACATGATACGGTCAAAACCGTACTTACCCATCAGTATCAGAGCCTTCTCATCCTCTGACAGGCCGTTCATTCTCCTCATCCATTCCGATGTACCCGATCCCGCAGAGTTGGTGACAGTCTCAACCATACGGTTTGCCATAGGCCAATTGGATGAGTAGATGTTATATCTGAAATTGTAGAACAGCGGTCCGTAATAGTAAGGATTATCCACCTGTGTCATGCTGAACTGTCCGTTACGGCTGCTGCCGCTGAAACTGTTGGACTGCATCATGAATGACATGGCGCTGTAAAGGATATTATAGAGAATCTCCTTCTCGGACATATCGGTATTGCGGCGGTTGAAACGTCCGCCGAATCCATACATACGCTTCATATTCTCAAACTGGAATTGACGCATGTCATAGCCTCGTTCATGAATCAGTACCATCTCCGGCTGCAGATTCTCATAAACTGATGTCCACACACGCTTGTATGAGGTGAAATGTGCCGGTACCTCAACTATATTGAAACGTTTGAACGGATAAGCCATATCAGCTGAAAATTCCATATTACGGCGTATGTCACGTAACACAATAGGTATCGTGTCACGAATGGAATCAAACGTCTCAAACATATCATTCCAGTGTCCAAGCTCCCAAACGGTATAGACGGTTGAGTCAACCGTTATGGACTTGGGGGTGTAATCTCCTATTATGAGCGATACTGACGGCAATGATGACTCCGGCGTGAATGTGTATGTTGTAGAGTCGGCATTTACCATGCACATACCCTGTGATATAGGTGTCAGACCGGGATTGGGTGTCACGCTGATATTGAAATCAGTAAAGTATGACATCTGCCATTCAGGACTCTGGTCACTATATGCCACACCGGGACGCGGATACCAGTAACTCTCAGGCGTAAGCATGGTAAACTCTTTGTCCTGGAACAGATAACGCTTGCCTATGTTAAGCATGGAAAGCACCTTGCTGTTCTCAATCAGCTTGTCTGCCTGAATATCCAGATAACAGATGCGTTCATCGGCATTACCGCTATACTCCATGACAATTTTTACAGGTTCATCGGCATGCAGGTTATCCTCAAATTTAAGGATAATAAGATGCATGAGCCTCTCAAAACTGACTTTATGTCCGGTAGCACTTATGCTTGTAATATTGAAACCGGGATTGAGAGTGAACACCAACTGTGTGTCATCCTGACGGGGAGAGACGGTCATATCAGCTCTAACACTGAGAGAATCACCGCTTTGGGTTACGGTAAGTTCACATGACTGGGCCACAGCACTGCCCACATTTACGAACCTGTTATTCAGCTCCACCATATCGGCCCTGAATCTTTCATCCACCTTGTAAAGATGTACGTGCCGGTATCCGGCATAAAGACCTCCGGCAAGGAACAGCACCGCAGCTATGCGCCACGGCAGCAGGCTGTAGCGGGAGTTGGCAAGACGATGGAACAGCGATACATCCGTAAGTATGAGCCCTATGCCAAGCAACAGATAGCACAACCTGTGATTTATCAGCCTGCCCAGTCCGCTGAAGCCCGTTATCATAGACTTGAGCATAGGCAGATTGAAACCTATGTAATCAAAGAGATAATAGTACAGATTATCTATATAAAACAGCGTCACGCCTATATACGCAAGCAGGATAACCATCGTAATGGCCTGGTTGTTGAGTATAAGCATCAAGGTGGTTGACAGACCTACTATAAACACCAGGGTAGGAACTGACAACAGCAGGAAATACCATATATAACTCAGATAGTCCAGTGCAAAGCCGTACTTGACAAGACTCATTACCAATGCTATTGCCGCTACTATCAGATCAAGTATGAAGAACACCTTGAGTGTAGCCCACATCTTACCAAGCAGATACTCGGCATTACTCAGAGGACGGGTGTAGAATACTTCTGATGTATCAAGCTGTTTGTCACGTTTAAGATACTCCGATGCCAGGAAAACCGACACCACGGCCTGCCCCACATTCATGATAAGCATGAACATGTATGGTATGACCGACCTGTTGATCATCTGGGGTTGCGGGAACTGCGTGAGTATGTAGATGGAACCCAGAATCAACGCCGCAAGGAGTGACAGGAAGGCAAACACCTTGAAGAACCAGCCACGTACAAGCAGTTTTGTCTCGTACTTGGAGACTATGCGTATGTTATATAATCCAAGCATCATCACTCCTTATCCCTGATTTCAGTAAAATATACATATGCATGCTCCAGATTTGGAGGATAACTCACTGCACCATAACCGGGTGATTCCTTGGCCACCACCTGCAGATCCCATCCCAAACCATGCGGTATGGTTGAAATCACTGCGTATTTCTGGTTTATCTCAGCATACTGCTCATTGGTTACCTGCATGCGCCAAACCTTACCCTCAGTCTCCTTGAGCATTCCGGCAGGTGACCCTCTGAACATGACCTGGCCCTGATTGAGCATGGCCATCTCCGTACATGAACTTGAGATATCACCTACTATATGTGTTGACAGGATTATCGTGGTGTCCTTTGAGCTGGCCTCACTAAGCAGGTTACGGAACCTAATGCGCTCCTCCGGGTCAAGTCCTGTAGTAGGCTCATCCACCACCAGGATCTGAGGCTTGTGTATGAGAGCCTGTGCAATACCCAGACGTCTCTTCATACCACCCGACAGATTCTGTGCATAACGGTCACGTGCTTCATAAAGCCCCACCTGCTCCAGCATGGCGTCAACAGCCTTGCCGCGCTCTGAAGAATTAGTCATACCCGTAAGTGCAGCAGCATACTCCAGGAATTCACGCACCTTGTACTTGGCAAAGAAACGGAAATCCTGTGGCAGATAACCCAATATGCGTCTCACCTCCTTGCGTTGCGTGCGTATATCATATCCACACACATCAATCTGCCCCTCCGTGGGTTCCATCAACGTAACCAGAATACGCATCAGAGTGGATTTTCCGGCACCGTTCGGTCCCAAAAGGCCGAACATGCCTGAAGGTATCTCCAGGTTAATATCGGTCAGCGCTCTCTTGCCGTTAGGGTAATAATGGCTTAAGCCTTTTATAGATATAGACATGCAGTGTCGTATTTTTCACAAAAGTACGCTCATTATATGAAATGGCTTACAAATAAGAATCAACAAGTATTAATAAAACATTATTTGTTGAGAGCGGCGGCAACCTCTTCAGCACCTATGGAGAGTGTCACATATGATGGTACGGTACGTGTGCAGCACTCGTTCTCACCCCACAGGAACGGATAGTCATCCTTGTGCTCAAGGAAGTCCGGCTGGAGCAATACCAATCCGGGAGCGATACCTCCGGGAATGAATGTATAGTCTGCACGGTTGTTGCCGTATGCTACCTTCTTGGTATTGACACCCACTGCAGTCACGAATGATACGTTTGAGTACGGATGGTTGCCGTATATGAAGTTAAGACCTGACAGCACCAGTTCCGGGTCAATCAGATCCGGGAAGTAACGCCATACCATATAGTTGTTCTGAGCCCAGCTGATAACCCGCTCGCTACCGCCCCAGGTACCCCCTGCCACAGGAACACCGTAAGGAGTTGACTCGGCCGTACGCTTGGCATCCTCAACGAATACTGGGATAACCTCACGCACCTGAGCCTTGAAATCATCATCCATATAGGGCAGCAATGAGAGTGCTGTGGTAATGTTCACACGCGGGGCACGCATGGCGCTGCCACCACCTGTACGGTTATCCTCAACACCCTGCGGAGCATTCTTGGCAGCCTCAATCTGGCGCATCACGCCAGGTAGGAACATATCCTTGTACTTCTGCTCACCGGTAAGCAGCCAGAGCTGTATTGCGGCTGCTGAGCGGTCACCACCGCGGCCTCCACCCCACTGGCCGTTACGCTGGCCGTTGGACTGCTGTTGCTGCTGAGGACGGTTGGCCATCCGAGCCTGATAGTCATCCATCTCCTTCCAGAGCTTGAGAGCATTCTTCCTGCAACGCTCAGCAGTCTCAGGAATGTACGGTGCAAGCACACGGGCAGCATGCGCAAGAGCGGCGCACACATTAGCGTTACCCATAGGGTTACCGGCATTATTGGTAAATGCAAAGCGGTCATCGAGTGTACCTGAACGGTTGCCACGCACCTCATAAGGTTTGAGGCTGGGATCATATATATATCCGTCAGTAATGGTCACAGCATCACCCAGATGATGATACTGATGCATATTACCTTGTACTATACCACCAGCTATAAAGCCGATGTTCTCAATCTGGGCGCACAGGTTCAATGCGCCATGCTCCACCTGTTGTATGACATCAGGCAGACCGTCAGGACGGTGAATATCCACGAACTGGGTCTTCTGGTCAATGAAAGTCTGGTCACGTTCAGGCTTGAGTATATCCCAAACCTCAGCCAACTGGTTTGTAAGGCCGATAACCGTTCCTGACTGTATGTCAAAGTCACCTGCATCATACCACGCGCCTACTGCCAGGCCGGGTATATGCTCATATGGCTTGTACTTGGTATTGGTTGAGTTACCCATACGGTAACCGTCATGCTGCTGATAATTGGTAGGTGCCTGGATGGCATCATCCATATGGGAACGGCCGTGCCATACACGATATGCCTCATTGACCATCATATGGTCCATCTGGACAGGAAGCCACACATCCATGGTGTTGTGCCACTTTCCCTCATAGACATTCTTGTTGATGGGGAACGGATTGGTCTTTACGCCATTATACTCTATATAATAGGTGCCGGGCTCACGTACCGCACTGAAATCACACTGCGCATAGTTGTAACGGTCATAGAATACGCCCCACTCCTTTACAGCCGGTTCCAGAACCAGAGTATTGCTGCCGTCTGCATTAACACGGTATATCTTAGCCTTTGAGGCCACCTTGTCATTACGGTCCAGTTCTATCACAGCCACCTTCTTCTGTGCAGGAGTATAGCCTATCTGTGAGAATCCCACATTGGGCTCACGTATCCACTTGGCATCAGGAGTTGGCTCCACATACCATTCCAGAACCGTTCCAGTCTTGCCTGCGGGCAGATATGAACGTACCACATATGTACCGTTCTGTGACAGGTTACGTCCGTCAAACAGATTCAGCTCTGCATCTGACTGGAACAGCACACGCAGAGACTCATCCTCTGGAGCCACCACAATGGTATGACCCTTTGAAATAGGTTTGGGTACTATGAATTCATCACGGCCACGGTCATCGAAAGTGGAGAGCCCCCAGAACTGGTTGATCTTTTCAGAGTTGGGATGCATCTCGGTATCACTTGACGGATAACGGGGAAATATTTCTGACTGGCCATCCACAAGATAGGTCTTGCCGTAGTATGTGGCCGGGAAGAACTCCATGTTGAGACCTGCCTTGCCTACAAGATTTGCAGGCAGCGGTTCATCCAGTTCCACTGAAATGCGTACTCCCTTACCCTCCTGCTTTACGGTAAGTCCGTACTGGAAACTGTAATCCTGATAATTGAAACGGCAGTTTATCACTCCGCCCAGAGTGTCTATGGTACGCTCCGTAAGGGTTGAATATATATCCCACTGCTCAGGAGTGTTCATCAGACGCACGCCACCACCGGTAGCAATACGTACGCCACGCTGAATTATTTCTATTCCAGCGGTCTTCTCATCACAGAATACGCCCTGATATCTGTTTGAGTAAACAAGGACATTGACACCTTGGGTCTCGAAATAACCCTTTTCATTGATCTCAAGCTTTCCCTGATCTGACTTATTGACACAGGAAACCAACGCACATAATGCGGCAATAATCGGCAGTAAACGTTTCATAAGTTTTGGTTAGTTGACTTATTTTACAAAAGTAACACAATCCATGGGAAAACAGAAGCAGTTAACTAATTTTATAGTGAATAGTGAAAGGTTATAAATTAGGCCGACCCTCTACAAAAAATGAGTATCTTCGCGAATCAAAATTACAGGTATGAAGAAACGTGTTCTTGTAACATACAACATGTTCCGTACAGGATATGCGGAACTGATTGAGAAATATGATGTTACATTCCCCCCTGAAGGCCGTGAGACTTTCACATATGATGAGGTGTATGAGATGCTCCCGGAGTATGACGTACTGCAGTCCATGTTCAATTTCCCGGTTGACCGCAAGCTTATGGAGCGCGGCCTGCCCCGCCTGGAACTGGTAAGCAACTACGCCGTAGGGTTTGACAACATAGATATCCCTACAGCAACCGAACTTGGCATTGCTGTAACAAATACCCCTGGCCCTGTAACTGAGCCCACCGCCGATCTGGCATTCGGACTTATGCTGGCCGTAGCACGCCGCATCACTGATGTTGACCGCCGTCTGCGCATTCCGGGGGCACTGGAGTGGACACTTCTGGCCAACTTAGGTTACTCACTTGGAGGCAAGACATTAGGCATCTTAGGCATGGGACGCATCGGCCAGGCTCTGGCACGCCGCGCCAAGGCCAGCTGCATGAAGGTAATATATCACAACCGCCACCGCGTAAGCCCTGAGATTGAGAAGGAGTATGATGCCACCTACGTTGAGTTTGACGAGCTGCTCAAGACTTCTGATTTCATATCAGTGAACGTGCCCTACTCCAAGGATACATGGCATCTGATAGGTAAGGAGCAGATAGAGCTCATGAAACCCACCGCCATACTGGTCAATACAGCACGCGGCCCTATCGTTGATGAACTTGCCCTGGCCGATGCACTTAAGAACAAGCGCATCTGGGGTGCGGGACTTGACGTATTTGAGTTCGGTGACAAGGTAAGCCCTGAGATACTGGCATGTGAGAATGCAGTCATCACCCCGCATGTAGGCACACAAACCTACGATGTCCGCAATGAGATGGCAGAGTTCGTGTCACGCAACATCATCAACTTCTATGAGGGCGGTCCTGTTGCATACGTTAATAACGTTCCTAAGAAAAAATAAATGGCTGCATCAGAGAGTCTGCTTGACAAACTTGACGGTCTGGAGGCACGCTTCCAGGAGGTTAGTCTGCTCATAACAGACCCGTCCGTTATAGCCGATATGAAACGGTTCGTAAAACTGAACCGTGAGTACCGTGACCTGGAACCCGTAGTTGCAGCCCGCAAGGAATACATCCAGTTGCAGAAAAGCATTGAGGAGGCACGTGAACTGCTATCTGAGAGTGACCCGGAGATGCGCCAGATGGCCCGTGAGGAGCTTGACAGCGACACAGCACGCCTGCCCCAGCTTGAGGAGGAGATAAAGCAGATGCTCATACCTGCTGATCCGCAGGATGACAAGGATGTGATAATGGAGATACGCGGCGGCACAGGCGGTGATGAGGCTGCCCTGTTTGCCGGCGATTTGTTCCGCATGTACTGCAAATACTTTGAGACCAAAGGTTGGAAATACGCCGTATCATCATGCTCTGAAGGCACAGCTGGTGGATTTAAGGAGATCATATTCACCGTAACGGGTGATAAGGTATATGGTACGCTCAAATATGAATCAGGCGTACACCGTGTACAGCGCGTACCTGCAACAGAGACACAGGGCCGCATACACACATCGGCAGCCACGGTTGCCGTTTTGCCTGAGGCCGATGCCTTTGAGGTTGAGATAAATGAGGGCGAGATAAAATGGGATACATTCCGCAGCGGCGGCGCCGGCGGCCAGAACGTAAACAAGGTAGAGAGCGGAGTGAGGCTCCGTTACAATTGGAAAAATCCCAACACCGGAGTTGTCGAGGAGATACTCATTGAGTGCACCGAGACCCGTGACCAGCCCAAGAATAAGGAGCGCGCTCTTTCACGCCTGCGCACCATGATTTATGACCGCGAGCATCAGAAATACATGGATGACATTGCGGCCCGCCGCAAAACGATGGTCTCCACCGGTGACCGGTCAGCCAAGATCCGCACATACAATTATCCGCAGGGTCGCATAACCGATCACCGCATCAACTGGACTTCATACAATCTGCCGGCATTCATGGACGGTGACATACAGGACTGCATTGACCAACTCACCATTGCTGAAAATGCAGAACGTATGAAAGAGGCCGAAATGTAAAGAAATTTTATAATTAGAACAGATATGACAAGAGACGAACTTTACGCCAACATCAAGCGCAAGAAATCATTTCTGTGCGTAGGTCTTGACACCGATCTCAAGAAGATCCCGGAGCATCTGCTCAAGGAAGATGATCCCATATTCGCATTCAACAAGGCTATAATAGATGCCACCGCAGACTATTGCATTGCATACAAGCCCAATCTGGCATTCTATGAGAGCGCCGGACTGAAAGGTCTGCAGGCCCTCTACAAGACCATCGACTATATCCGCGCCAATTATCCGGACCAGTTCATAATTGCCGATGCCAAGCGCGGTGACATAGGCAATACCTCAATGATGTATGCCGACAGCTTCTTCACGGAGATGAACGTTGACGCCGTAACCGTTGCACCTTATATGGGTGAGGACAGCGTGACACCGTTCCTGGGACATGACGGCCGCTGGGTAATACTGCTGGCCCTGACCAGCAACAAGGGTGCTGCCGATTTCCAGTACATTGAGGACGCACAGGGCACACCTCTGTACCAGAAGGTACTGGCCAAGTCACTTGAGTGGGGCGGAAATGCCGACAACATGATGTATGTGGTAGGTGCCACACGCGCCGATATGCTCACTGACATCCGCAAGACCGTACCTGACAGTTTCCTGCTGGTTCCCGGCATCGGTGCACAGGGCGGCTCGCTGGCTGATGTATGCAAATACGGTCTTAACAGCAAGTGCGGCCTGATAGTAAACAGCAGCCGTGCAATCATTTACGCCGATAAGTCTGCAAACTTTGCCCAGGTGGCCCGCACCAAGGCCACGGAGGTTCAGCAGGAAATGGCGCAGTACCTATAAATTTTAGCGTTGGCTTTAGCCAAAGTTAATCTCTGTCAAATTCACAGAATTTGAACAATTTTACTATATTTGCAAGTCTTATATAGAAATTGCATAAAAGCATGGAATTTACAGCAAAACAGATAGCAGAGTTCCTGGGCGGCACCGTTGACGGCAACGAGAACGCAGCAGTCCATACTTTTGCCAAAATTGAAGAGGGTGTACCTGGTGCACTCTCTTTTCTTTCTAACGTAAAATATACGCAGTACCTATATTCAACCCAGTCAAGCGTAGTTCTGGTAAACAAGGATTTCAAGGCTGAGCAGCCCGTGAGCGCCACTCTGGTAAGGGTTGACAATGCCTATGAGAGCCTGGCCAAGCTCATGTCACTGTACGCATCCATGAAACCGGGCCGTACGGGCATAAGCTCGCTGGCATCGGTTTCAGAAAAGGCCAAGATAGGCAAGAACGTCTATATAGGTCCCTTCTCTGTGGTTGAAGATGGTGCTGTGATAGGTGACAACACGCAGATATATCCTCACGTAATTGTGGGTGAAGGCGCATCAGTTGGTTCTGACTGCATACTTTATCCGCACGTGACAATCTATTACGCCTGCAAGGTAGGTAACCGTTGCATACTCCACGCCGGATGTGTGATAGGTGCTGACGGATTCGGCTTTGCACCCACGCCAAACGGCTACAACAAGATTCCGCAGATAGGAATTGTTGAACTGGAGGATGACGTTGAAATTGGCGCCAACACATGTATTGACCGTTCCACCATGGGTAGGACCATTGTCCATAAGGGTGTCAAACTTGACAATCTCATTCAAATAGCCCATAACGTGGAGATTGGCGAGAATACTGTCATGTCAGCCCAAACCGGTGTAGCCGGATCGAGCAAGGTTGGCTCATGGTGCATGGTTGGAGGGCAGGCTGGTATATCTGGGCACCTCAATATCGGCAACAAGGTCAATGTTGGAGCACAGACCGGTATCATAAGCAATATCCCTGACGGCGAAGGAGTGATGGGATATCCATCAATAGGATACCGCAACTTTTTGCGCTCATCACTGATATTTAGGGATCTTCCTGAAATCAGCAAGACCGTAAGTCAACTCAAAAAAGAAATAGAAGAACTGAAAGCCCAGCTTGCCAGCAAGTGACGCTTTAAGACAAACACTATAACATGTACAAACAGAAGACTTTAAAGAGTAGTTTTTCACTCAGCGGAAAGGGGCTTCACACTGGTCTTGACCTGACCGTGACATTCAACCCGGCTCCCGCTGACTACGGATACAAGATACAGAGAACTGACCTGGAAAGCCAGCCCATCATTGAGGCATACGCCGAAAACGTACGCGAGACCCAACGCGGTACCGTGCTGTTCAAGGGCAATGTCAAGGTAAGCACCGTTGAGCATGGTCTGGCAGCCCTCTACGCCGCAGGCATTGACAACTGTC
This sequence comes from uncultured Bacteroidales bacterium, assembly GCA_902774275.1. GTDB lineage: Bacteria > Bacteroidota > Bacteroidia > Bacteroidales > Bacteroidaceae > Colenecus. Next base: position 13,433 of record CACYHN010000010.1, on the reverse strand, counting down.
ACATTGAGGTAAACGGCCCTGAGTTCCCCATCCTGGACGGCAGCGCCATTGAGTATGTGGAGAACATACAGCGCGTGGGCATAAAGGAACTGGATGCCCTCAAGGACTACTATGTAGTCAAGAACAAGATTGAGGTCAAGGATGAGACCACAGGTTCATCCATCATACTGCTCCCGGACAATGAGTTCAGCGTAAACGTACTCATATCATATGAGTCAAAGATACTATATAACCAGTATGCTTCATTGGATGACATGCGTGATTTCCCCACAGAGATAGCCAAGAGCCGTACATTCGTCTTTGTCCGTGAGATAGAGCCTCTGTTGGGACTGGGCCTTATCAAGGGAGGTGACCTTGACAACGCCATTGTCATTTACGAGCGTGAGATGCCCCAGGAACGCTATGACAAGATCTGTGAGGTTATGGGTGTACCCACAATGGATGCCACCAAGCTGGGTTACATAATGCACAAGCCCCTGCAGTGGGACAATGAGCCTGCACGCCACAAACTGCTTGACATAATAGGTGACCTGGCACTTGTAGGCAAACCCATCAAGGGACGTATCATCGCCACCCGCCCGGGCCACACCATCAACAACAAGTTTGCCCGCATACTGCGCAAGAACATAATCCTGAACGATGTCCAGGCACCTGCATATGATCCTTCCGTTTCGCCGGTGATGAACCTGCAGCAGATCCAGGCCGTAATGCCGCATCGTTACCCGATGCAGCTTCTTGATAAGGTAATTGCGCTTACAGACCTTTATGCTGAGGGTGTCAAGAACGTTACCAACAACGAGTTCTTCTTTACAGGACACTTCCCAGAGCATCCCATCATGCCGGGCGTACTCATCATTGAGGCTATGGCACAGTTAGGAGGAACCCTTGCACTGCAATATACAGGAGAACCCAAGGATTATGAGGCCATGTTCGTAAAGATTGACAACACCCGTTTCCGTCAGGCCGTAGTACCAGGCGACACACTTCTGATGCGTGTTGTAAGGACTGCGCCCATACGTCATAACATACTATCAATCAAAGGATACGCCTTTGTAGCCGACAAACTGGTTGCAGAGTCGGAATTCATGGTTCAAATTGTAAAAAGAGAAAACTGATGATAAGCCCGTTAGCATACGTCGACCATTCCGCCCAGATAGGCGAGAATGTTGAAATAGGTCCATTCTGTTTCATTGACAAGAATGTGATAATCGGTGATAACAACATCATCATGCCCCACGTGAACATCATGTACGGCTCACGCATAGGCAATGGCAATCAGATACATCCCGGAGCCGTGATAGGCGGCATACCGCAGGATCTCAAGTTCCAGGGTGAGGATTCAACCGCTGAGATTGGTGACAACAACCGCATACGCGAGAATGTGACCATAAACCGCGGAACAGCCTCCAAAGGCAAGACTATCGTAGGCAACAACAACCTCCTTATGGAGAATATGCACGTGGCGCATGACTGCGTGATCGGTAACAATTGCATTCTGGGCAACAGCACCAAGATAGCAGGTGAGGTAGTCATTGATGACTTTGCCATACTCAGTGCCTGCGTACTCATTCACCAGTTCTGTCATATAGGAGGCCATGTCATGATCCAGGGTGGTTCAGGATGCAGCAAGGATATCCCGCCCTACGTTATTGGAGGCAGGCATCCGGTTGTATATGCCGGCTTGAATATTGTAGGTTTGCGCCGCCGAAATTTCAGCAATGAGACTATTGAGGCCATCCACAACGCTTACCGTATCATTTACCAGAACGGGCTGAATGTAAGCCAGGCTATGGCCGCAATCAAGGAAGACTCCATTTACAGCTATCCTGAGGTACAGTACATAGTCAGGTTCATCGAGAGTTCTGAAAGAGGTATTATTAGAGACTAAAAAAGCAATACAATATGGTTTACAGATTCATTTTCATTTCTGATGAGGTAGATGATTTCTATCGTGAAATCCAGATCAATTCATCAGCATCATTCCTGGATTTCAGCAATGCCATTCTGAAATCAGTAGGATATCCCGATGACCAGATGACCTCATTCTTTATCTGTGAGGACAATTGGGAGAAGCGTGAGGAGATTACCCGTGAGGAGATGAACACCAGTTCAGAAGTTGACAACTGGGTAATGGCCGATACCCCGCTTGACGAGCTGATAGAGGATGAAAAGCAGCGTCTGATTTACATATTCGACCCTTTAACCGAACGATGCTTTTTCATTGAATTAAAGGAGATTATCACTGGTAAGACTCTTAAGGAAGCCGTCTGCACCGCAAGCCAGGGCAACCCGCCCAAGCAGACCATTGACTTTGATGAAATGGCCAAGGCCAACCCCACCATTGACGTTGATGAGAACTTCTATGGCGATGAAGGATTTGAATCCGATGAGCTTGATGAGGATGGATTCGGCATGGAAGGCGGCGAAGGAGGAGGCACAGTAAGCCTGGATTCCATTGACGACCTTTACTAAGTGAAAAATCTGGTTATCATACTTGGACCTACCGGCGTGGGGAAGACTGAGTTATGTCTGACCCTCGCCGATTTGTTTCATACACCTATAATTTCTGCTGATTCAAGACAGATGTATGCAGACATTCCTATATGCACAGCCGCTCCTACTCCCGCAGAGAGAGAACGAGCCACGCATTATCTGGTAGGAAACCTTGGACTTGATGACTATTACAGCGCCGCAAGGTACGAAGAGGATGTGATAGCGCTCACCGACAGACTCTTCGCAGAGCACGACATACTACTGGTCACAGGTGGGTCAATGATGTATATAGATGCCCTCTGCTATGGTATAGACCAGATTCCCACCATTCCGGATGACATCCGCACCCCCCTTTTGGAGCGTTATCAGAAGGAAGGTCTGGACAATCTGGTACAGGAACTCAAAATTCTGGATCCGGCCTACTATAAGGAGGTAGATAGAAAGAATCCCAAGCGTGTTTTGCACGCTCTTGAGGTCTGTTATCTGACCGGACACCCCTACTCTGACCTGCGTAAAGGAGAGAAAGCTGAGCGTCCGTTCAACATAGTGCGCATCGGACTTACCAGACCTCGTGAGGAGTTATACGAACGCATAAACCGACGCGTTGACAAGATGATTGAGAACGGACTGATTGATGAGGCACGCCGCATGTATCCCAAGAAAGGGCTCAACTCACTCAACACCGTGGGCATGAAGGAGCTTTTCAACTGGATGGACGGTGCCTTGACCCCTGATGGCAAGCCATGGACGCTTGAGTTTGCCATAGACAAGATAAAGCAGAACACGCGTATATATTCACGCAAACAGATGACATGGTTCAAGCGTGACGAGAATACGCGCTGGTTTAACCCAGATGACGTAGAGTCTATAATAGGATATATAAGAGAAAGGACATGCTGATAAGACTGTACGAGAAAAATCCCAGCCAGCGCGATATAGACCGCGTCCTGGACATCTTGAACGGAGGGGGCGTAATAGTATTCCCCACAGATACGGCATATGCACTTGGATGCCACGCCTTAAAGGAACGTCCCATAGAGCGTATCTGTAAGATCAAGGGCATGAACCCGCAGAAACACCGTTTTTCCATAGTATGCTATGACCTGAGTGACATAAGCCAGTATGTCCAGATAGACAACGCCACCTTCAAGACGATGAAACGCAACCTGCCTGGCCCGTTCACCTTTGTATTGCGTGCCGGCAGCCGTCTGCCCAAAATATTCAGCAACCGCAAGGAGGTAGGCATACGTGTGCCTGACAATGACATCACACGCGAGATTTGCCGTCAGCTCGGTGCTCCCCTGCTCTCCACCACAGTTCCTTACGATGAATCTGATGACATAGGCTACCTGACCGACCCTGAACTCATTGACGAGCGCCTGGGTGATGATGTGGATCTTGTAATCAACGGCGGAGCCGGTGGGTTTGAGTACTCCACCGTGGTTTATTGTGTGGATGGGGATCAGGAGATTATCCGGCAGGGAAAAGGGGTCTTAGACAATTGAAAATTGAAAATTGAAAATTGAAAATCGCTATCCCGAGTCGCGACAAAAATCATGGAACGAAGTGACATAATTGAGAATTATTCAATAATAGACTATATAACAATTGATTAGACACAGCAATATGAAGAGGTTTAATATATTTGTCGTTACAGTGCTCACAGCTCTGTCACTGACAGCTCAGAACAAGAAAATCACTCTTGATGATGTTATCGGAGGTAAATTCTATGGCAACGGTGCCCCAGCCATAACCCCTATGGCCGATGGTGAGCACTATCTGCAGGCAGAGGGTAACTGCATCCTGAAATATTCATTCAAGACCGGCGCAGTAACTGACACAGTACTGAACCTGCGCACTGCACGCGGTGAGAAACTCTATACGCTGGGCCGTTTCATACTCTCACCTACTGAGGATATCATCCTGCTTGAACAGTATGACCAGAAGTTATTCCGCCATTCATATACCGCAAACTACTACATATTCACCATACGCAACAACAAGATTGATCCGCTCACCACAGGCGGTCCCGTACAGGTGCCAACATTCTCACCTGACGGCCATAACATAGCATTCGTTCGCGACAATAACATATTCTTGGTCAAGCTATTATTCAATAATGCTGAAGTTCAGGTAACCAAGGATGGAGAGCTTGGAAAGGTACGCAACGGCATACCTGACTGGGCATATGAAGAGGAGTTCGGGCTGGTACGTGCATACGAGTTCAGCGCTGACAGCCGCATGCTTGCCTGGATCAGGTTTGATGAGTCAAAGGTTGACAGTTACCAACTCCCATTTTTCCTGACAGATGTGGACCGTGAATCATACTCGCAGGAGCTGATCTCATACCGCCCACAGCAATACCCCACTGCCGGAGGCACAAACTCAAAGGTATCGGTCCACTCATTTGACATCAAGAGTTCCGTGATCCGTGATATGGATCTCAATCTTGACAGTACCAGCTATATTCCGCGCATCAAGTTTGCTGAAAATGAGGATAACAGCCTGTTCATTTTCACCCTCAACCGCCTCCAGAACAAGCTGGAAATATACTCTGCCAACCCCCGCTCCACCCTCTGCACACTCATTCTGCGCGAGGAAGATGAACGTTATATCGATGAGACAAGTTATATGGAGACTGAGTTCTATGGTGACCGCTTCATAATGCAGAGCGAGCGTGACGGACACAATCACCTCTATCTCTATGGCTTGAACGGCAGGCTCCAGAAACAGATTACCAGCGGTAATTTTGATGTTCTTGCACTCCACGGTTATGACGCAAAAAACGGCGCTGTCTATTATGAGAGCAATGAATCAGGCATATATGACTGCGCTGTATGGAAGATTGACGGCAAGGGCAAGAAGACCAATCTGACCCCAAAAGAGGGTACCAACCACGCAGTTTTCAGCACAGACTACAAGTATTTCATCAACACTTGGTCTGATATGAATACCCCGTACGTGGTATCCCGCATGGATGCAAGCGGCAAGATACTGGCTGTCATTGATAATAATGCCGATGTCATACAGGCTGCAGCAGAATACGGCCTGCCCAGGAAAGAGCAGTTCTCATTCCAGACTGCTGATGGAACAACACTTTATGGCTGGATGATCAAACCCGCCGGAGCAGATGAATCACACCCCTGCCCCGTTATCATGTTCCAATACAGCGGTCCCGGCTCAAATAAGATACTCAACCAATGGAGTGTTGGATTCTACCCCGGCGCCAGCCTTGAGTCCCTATTCACCTATCAAGGTTATGCCGTAGCAGTGGTTGACGGACGCGGTACAGGCCGCCGTGGAGCCGACTTCAAGAAGCAGACCTACAAGCACCTGGGCGTGATGGAAGCGCAGGATCAGGTTGCCGCAGCCAAATATTTGGGCTCACTCCCCTACATTGATGCTGACCGCATTGCAATCTGGGGCTGGAGCTACGGTGGCTACAACACCCTGATGTCCATGAGTGAGGGTACACCAGTATTCAAATGCGGCGTTGCAGTAGCTCCAGTAACTGATTGGCGCTACTATGATGCCATCTACGCCGAGCGTTTCATGCAGGAACCCAAGCAGAACGCTGACGGCTACCACGATGCCTCAGCCATTGACCGCGTAAACAAACTCCATGGCCGTCTGCTCATAATCCACGGCCTGGATGATGACAACGTATTCTTCAGCAACACCGCAGCCTACATCAATGCCCTCATAAACGCAGGAGTTGATTTCGATATGCAGGTCTACCCCGGCAAGGACCACAGCATCACCGGCTACTCCACCCGCAAACACCTCTTCAACCGCATCCTCCGCTTCTTTGACGAGAACCTGAGATAAAAGTGAGAATTGAAAATTGAAAATTCTCAATTTTCAACTCTCAATTCTCAATTATCTATAAATTAGGAAGATGCAGGGTATCTTATCCAAATTCGGAAGCTTACCACCCCACTCCTTGACCGTGCGGGTGCGGATGTACTCATCCTGAGTAGTGAGGCCCGCAGCAATGCAGAGGTGGGTTTGTGGGCGACAGGCTTTTAGGATGTCGGCCATCATTTTGGCGTTGCGGTACGGGGTTTCTATGAAGAGTTGGGTTTGGTTCTCGGTGTAGGCACGCTGTTCCAACTTTTTTAGGGTTTTAATACGTTCATCGGGCTCTATGGGCAGGTAGCCGTTGAAGGCAAAGCTTTGACCGTTGAATCCGGAACCCATTACTGCCAGGATTATACTTGAGGGGCCTACCAGAGGGACTACCTGCAGGCCTTTGCGCTGCGCTATGGCTACTACATCGGCCCCGGGATCGGCTACGGCGGGGCATCCGGCTTCTGATATCACTCCCATTGCATTACCCTCCTCCAACGGTTTGAGCATTCCGGATATCTCATCGGGCTTGGTATGCTTGTTAAGCGTGTAGAAGGTGAGCTGGTCTATGTCTATACTGCGATCTACTTGCTTGAGGAAACGGCGGGCGGTGCGGACATCCTCCACAATAAAGTGGCGTATGCCCATGATTATCTCATGATTGTATGCGGGAAGCACCTGCTCCACCGGGGTCTCACCCAAAAGATTGGGAATTAGATATAAAGCGGGAATCATGATGCTAAGGTAGCGCATTTTGCATTATCTTCGCACTACATTCTGCAAATAATGGAACAGAACAGCGGATTCGTACTCAAAATAACGGACGGTGTGGCTTGTACACCCAAGTACCGTCTTGACTCCCCTATCAACATTTGCCTGGCACCTGGCCAACAGACAGCCATTGTGGGGCCAAATGGTGCGGGCAAAACCCTGCTTGTAAACACCCTGCTGCGCCAATATCCGCTCATGAATAACCGTGAGGTGGAATACGGCAGCGGCATAAGTGGGGCCGATATCCGCAACATTACGTTCCGTGACAGTTACGGCAGCGCCGATGCCACCTATTTTTATCAGCAACGCTGGAACATGACAGAGATGGGTGAATCGGCCATTGTGCGTGACGCATTCCCCGACATCAAGGATTTGGTGTGGAAAGAGCGCCTGCACACTCTGTTTGCGCTGCCCTCAATCTGGGATAAGCAGCTTGTAACCCTCTCCAGCGGCGAGATGCGCAAGTACCAGCTGGCCCGTGCCCTGGCCGTACGCCCCAAGATGGTGATAATAGACAGCCCGTTCATAGGCTTGGATGTCCAGACACGCGATATGCTGTGCCGTCTGCTTGAGAACCTTATCAACGAATGGAAGATACAGATTGTGCTGGTGGTGGCACGACGTGAGGATATACCGCAGTTCATTACGCATATTATAGAGGTAAAAGACCGCCGCTGTACCGGTGTAATGCCAATTGAGCAGTATCTGGCACAGCCGCTTGATCCGCTCCCCCAGCCTCTCCTGCCACAGGAGGCTGTAGAACTGATGCACAACCTCCCTGAGAACGGAATGCAGTCCGATGAAATTGTACATTGCAATCAGGTTAGCCTTCAGTATGAGAACCGCCGCATACTAGAGCCTTTGGACTGGACCATACGTAAAGGTGAGCACTGGGCACTCCTAGGCCCCAACGGAAGCGGCAAATCCGCCCTTCTGAGTATGGTGTATGCCGATAATCCGCAGTCATACGCATGTGACATAGCCCTATTTGGACGTCCTCGCGGTACAGGCGAGAGCATCTGGGAGATAAAAAAGCACATAGGCTACGTTTCACCTGAGATGCACCGCTCCTATTGCCGCCGATATCCCGCCATCGACATAGTGGCATCGGGACTGCATGACACCATCGGTTTGTATAAAAAAATTACTATTGAAGAAAGGGAATCCTGCCGCGTCTGGATGAAGATATTCGGCATAGAAGAACTGGAAGTCCGTGATTTTCTGGAACTCTCCAGCGGAGAGCAGCGCATGATCCTACTGGCCCGCGCATTCGTAAAGAACCCTTCCCTACTCATCCTTGATGAACCGCTTCACGGACTGGACCGCCAGCGCCGCGCCCTTGTAATGGAAATAATAAAGGCCTTCTGCGCCAACCCGCAAAAGACCCTCATCATAGTAACCCATTACCCCGAGGAACTCCCCCACACCATCGATCACACCCTCACGCTAACCCGCAATACGCATTAAAAAAAATACTTACACATCTTATTAGTACTCTCTTTTGAGGAGAACTTTTAGGATATAGATATCTGAAACTTCGCGCTAAAGCGCTCTCCCTCCCACGCCTTTGGCGCGGGCCCCTCCCTCTTACGCGCCGAGGGTGGCGACGGTTTCCGACACCTATATCCTAAAAGTTCTGTACACCTTGAAATAGCTACTAAAAAGGAGACTTGTAAATTAATCAAAGATGGAAGAGATCATTCACGCTCTTGCCAAAGTAGGCAGAGAGTTTGAGCGCCAACTCGGTCGAAGGGATGAACTTGCCGTTCTCAATGGCGAATATAGTCTGACGTGAAACACCGATGGCATTTGCCAGATCCTGCTGCGAAATCCTGAGGACCGCCCTCTCTACACGTATATTATTCTTCATCGTTACACTCAATTGAATTTTTAGACAATACCTTTCTCAACACCAGTGCATAAACGACAGCCCAAAATGGGAATCTGGACAACAATCTCATGATCAGCAAAAAAAACTGTGCGACATATGCTTTAGTATTCATCGTTCGGAACTGGTACAATTGCCACAGGTTTTCAGATAGTCCGTTTATCATTCCTGCAACCAGATAGAATATTGCAAAATAAATCAAAATGCGTACCCTGATAAGGCGTATAAACTCGTCCTCCTGCTTCTCTTTACTCAGGCATATGAATACCAAGGCAATATAAGGAATCAATATCATCAGTCGCAACAACGTGGAATGTTTCTCATACAGTTCATCTAAATGTCCGAATTTCGCGTTCAGGATAACGATCGCAACAATCATAACCATTGATACAATGAGAAGATACCAACCAGCTTTCCTGCAACTGTTGGGAAGCAAGAGCGATTTGCTGCCATTTTCGACCCCAAAACGTTTCAACACCTTTACGAGAATGATGTAAATCACCATCGTGAAGTTTGCAGAGCCTAAAATCGCGATTATATTACGTATTATCCTGAATGTACCAGGTCCCAAAAGCTCTCCCTGGACACGCATTCCCGCAAATAACGGATGGAAAACAAAAGAATGAAGGGAACCATACATCATCTCCCCAATAGCTCTCAACACAAAAAACAGGAACATGGCGATGGCAAGGGCGCGATATCGCACGTATGAAATATACTCATCCTCCTCTTTCTCTTTCGATAGACAAGCTATCATCAATGCAACCGAAACTGGAAGATGCACAATCCCCAACCAATACAACCGATATGTTTCACTGGGGGTTATTGACCTGATTGTATAAGCCAACAGATAATAATAAACCACAGCCAAAATCCCGGCTGCAAACAAGGCTATTGCCTGCCATTTGTGAGGCAAAAGCGTAAGATGTTTTCTATAATCTCTCATAATTGTAAAGTTTAACGCAACAAAAGTAAAGTATGCTTTATAAATATCCAAGCGAAATTTACACTTTAACATTCATTAGAACACAAAAGGGACGGTTCTATCTGTGCCCTTTCCTCCAAGAGAACTTTTGGGGCATCAGTATCTGAAACTACGGGCCTAAAGGCCCTATCCCTCCCACGCCTACGGCGCGGGCCCCTCCCGTTCACAGAGACACGGGCGTCTATGGTTTCTGATACCGATACCCCAAAAGTTCGGTGCATCTTGGAGTTTTTTCAAAAAGGGACACAGATAGAACCGTCCCTTTTTGTGTTCCTATTCTGACATCAGTTGATTATAGGTTTTCTGGCGTTTGGCGTAGTAGCGCCAGAGGAGGCTGAATTTTACGCGCTCGGGAATGTCTGTGATTGATGCCTCCTGGAGGTTCTCAATGCGGCTGTCAAGGAATTCAGGTTTGAGGCGACGGAATTCACGGCGTGCGCGGAATACAGCCTTAAAATCTCCCCAGTGGAATTTGGCAAGGAACATGAGTGCTGCCAGACCGTCCAGCCAGAAACGCATTCTCATCACCTTCTTAAGCTCATCCTCCGGAAGATTCTTGTAGAGCATGAGCAGGTTATTGCGGAAATTAAGGAATGTCTTATAGGGATTGGATTTGCTCAGGGTGGCTCCACCCACGTGATAGACTACGCTCTCCGGAATGCAGACGATTCCTCGGTTGCAGCTGCGAAGGCGCCAGCACAGGTCAATCTCCTCCTGATGGGCAAAGAAACGGTCATCAAGCCCTCCTGCAGCCCAATAATCAGCACTGCGAACCATCAGACAGGCACCTGTTGCCCAGAACACGGGTGCTATGGTATCATACTGGCCGTTGTCCTTCTCAATGCTGTCAAATACACGGCCGCGGCAGAACATATAGCCCCAGCGGTCCATGTAACCGCCTGCACCGCCTGCATACTCAAACTCATCCGGATTATTGAGAGCACGCAACTTAGGCTGACAGGCTGCAACCTCCGGATGCACATCCATATAGCTTACCAATGGCAGAAGCCAATCCTCGGTCACCTCCACATCCGAGTTGAGCAGAATATAATACTCAGCCTCTACCTCACGTAACGCCATATTGTAGCCCTTGGCAAACCCCCAGTTCTTCTCCAACTGAATGGTCTGAATATCAGGAAACTCCCTGTACATCATCTCCATGGAATCATCCTGTGACGCATTATCGGCCACAATTATCTCCACGCCCTCCATCCTGGAGCATTTGATGAGTGTAGGCAGATAACGCTTAAGCATCGCACTGCCGTTCCAGTTCAGTATGACGATAGCAACTTTCATATCACTTTATGATTGTACCCGTAAGAGCATCGGCAGCAGCATTGAAACCGCCTATAAGCACCCTTACAAGGCTGTTTTCCTGTACCTGAGCCGAATCCAACTCCACCCTGATATAATTATCCGTAAACCCATGTGCCGGCATACCGCGACGCGGCTTCTCCACTAAAACAGTTGCTTCACGGCCGATATGCGCCTCATAGAAAGCCCTTGTCTTACGGTCCGACAGTTCCAGCAGGCGTTGGCTGCGCTCATGTTTGGTCTGAGGCGATACCTTATACGGAATCATCAAAGCAGCCGTTCCCGGACGCTCCGAATAGCTGAAGACATGCAGCTGAGTCACATCCAGACTCTCAATGAAGCGGTAAGCATCCTCAAACAGTTCATCGGTCTCGCCACGCATACCCACAATAACATCAACACCGATGAACGCATCGGGCATAACACTCTTGACACGACGAACCTTATCAGCAAAAACCTCACGCTCATAACGGCGGTGCATTAGTTTGAGCACCTCATTCGATCCGCTCTGCAGCGGAATATGAAAATGCGGCATGAACGCCCTGGAGCCCGCCACAAAGTCTATTACCTCATCTGTAAGCAGGTTAGGCTCAATAGACGATATACGGTAACGGGATATCTCCTCCACCTTATCCAGCTCACGGATCAGGTCAATGAAACTGTTACCTGTGGATTTTCCAAAGTCACCGATGTTCACACCGGTTATGACAATTTCGCGGCCACCCTCCTGACCTGCCTGACGAGCCTGAGCAACAAGGCTCTCAATTGACGGGTTACGGCTGTGTCCGCGCGCATAAGCCACGGTGCAGTAAGTGCAATAGTAGTCACATCCGTCCTGAACCTTGAGGAAGAACCTGGTACGGTCACCGCGAGAGCAGGATGGAACAAAGTTCTTTATGTCATTCGTACCCACAGTCTTGGATATGCCGTGGTCACGCTTAACAAGTCCATTCAAATTCTCCAGAACATTGCCCTTCTGATCCTGTCCAAGCACGATATCCACACCGGGAATATCGGCCACAGTACCGGGCTGAAGCTGTCCATAGCAGCCTGTAACCACGATATACGCATCGGGATTCTCACGGACTATCTTGTGGATAGCCTGACGGCACTTCTTATCGGCTACCTCTGTAACCGAGCAGGTATTGATAACGCAGATATCGGCCTTCTCTCCCTTGACAGCCTTATGTGCACCAGCCTCTATCAACTGACGCATAATGGTGGATGTCTCCGAGAAGTTGAGTTTGCATCCCAGAGTAAAGAAAGAGGCGCTGCGGCCCTCTAAAGTGAATTCTGCGTTCCCCATAACCTAATATGATGCGAATTTAGCAAATAAATCCTTTGCCGCCACATATATAAACAATGAAGGATGACCCTATGAGCCATCCTTCAACTATTTTATGATTACCGTTGATTACTCAGCAGCCTCAGCTACGACCTCGAAAGCAACCTCAGCCTTAACCTCCTTGTGGAGATTAATGGTAGCGGTGTACTCACCGATAGCCTTAACGGTCTCAGCAACGATAGCCTTGCGATCTACCTCAAAGCCCTTAGCAGCGAGAGCCTCAGCAACCTGAGCTGCACCTACGCCACCAAAGATAGTGCCGTCCTCGTTAACCTTAGCGCTGATGGTAACCTTAACGCCGTTCAGCTTAGCAGCCTGTGCCTCAGCATCGGCCTTGATCTTAGCCAGCTTGTGAGCACGCTGACGCTCGTTCTCTGCCAGAACCTTCTTGGCTGACTCAGTAGCAATAACTGCCTTTCCCTGGGGAATCAGATAGTTACGACCGTAACCGTCCTTAACCTTTACTATATCGTTCTTGTATCCAAGATTGATAACATCTTCCTTAAGAATAATTTCCATAGTCTTTCAAGATTTAAAGATTACTTCATCATATCAGTTACATAAGGAAGCAGAGCCAAATGACGTGCTCTCTTAACGGCCTGAGCCACGCGACGCTGGAACTTCAGTGAAGTACCGGTGATACGACGGGGCAGAAGCTTACCCTGCTCGTTGAGGAAACGCTTAAGGAATTCGGGATCCTTATAGTCGATATACTTGATACCTGCCTTCTTGAAACGGCAATATTTCTTCTTCTTGATATCCTGAGTCTGAGGTGCAAGATATCTGAT